>JBJEIV010000351.1:0-1681 GCA_051877395.1 Candidatus Ornithomonoglobus sp. | reverse complement strand
TTGTGATATATTTATAATCAAACTGATTTGTATCGGACAATACAAAACCCGACGCTTCTTCATCAAATTCAAGTACATCGGCATCATATTCTATGCCCGCCTGAAATCCCCGTATACTGTCTGTTCCCTCAAGTGAAAGCGTATATACAACAGTATCACCTAAATTTGCGGCATCACAGTCTGCAACTAACGAAAATATGCCGTTACCATACGCATGAACCGCCATTGAAGGAAGTATGCTTAAAGTCACTGCCACAGCAGAAACAACCGAAATAATTTTAGTTTTCAATGCTATTGTCCCTTTCATTATTTAATCCTATTTTATCCTGCGGAAAAATCTCCGCAGGATAAAACATTACCATGTTAAAATTCAATAAGGTTTCTGATTGTTACTACTATATCGTTCAAATCAATTGAGCCGTTACCGTTAACATCCATCTTAAACTCTGCCGCAATATTAGCCGCATAGTATTCTAATGATTCTGAATCTCCCGAAACAAGCGGTTTCTCGTTCAGTCTGTCAACCATCTTTACAATATCAGTAATATTAACGCTGCCATCACCATTCACATCGCCAAGCTTAAGCGTTCCGTCTTCCTTAGCCTTAACAGCATCGGCAATTATTGCCCATGCGTCAATAAGACCATCGTATCCGGCCTGCGAAATTTTATCCTCACACTCAGCCGCCTTATCGTTGGAGAGAAGATTCAGCTCAGCTCTTATTTCCTCAATTGTGCTTAACAACTCTGCCAATACGTACTCGCCATTTTCATCTTTGGCAAAATCCCCAATCGACATCTCTGATAATGTGTAATTTTCAGCCAAACTACCTATCTTATTAACCACACCGGCTACAATATCGTCCTCGTTATTAGTTTTCATGTAAACGAGGTAAGAATAGTTTGTTACAAGCTTCTTCTGATCATCGCTCAAATTATTATAGCTTTCCTCACAATCGTTTATTCTGATTGTTAAGCCGGACTCGTTCCTCTGATATGCATCATAAACCTCAGCAATTTCACGTTTAACACCGATGAATTTAAACGCGCTGACAAAAGCATTGCTTGCATTCTCAAAGCTCTCAATATAGTTTTCCTGTACATTGTTCTTAATATACGCGTACGCGCTGTAATTTTCACCAGCCAACGCATCAAGATCTGCCGCAAGCTCAGCAATATCTGCCTTCACATTATCATAGTCTGACTCATACGCCTCTACGTCCTCGATCATACCGTTAACAGTATTTACAATTTCTTTTATTCTCAAAATATACTCTGCAGAAGCTTCTTCCGCATTTATTAATACGTTACGCGCATTCACGATATCATCAAATATATTCTTATAATAAGCTACTCTGCTTTCACTAAGCTGCTTACCTGCGAATAATCCGTCCACACCCATCTTGTCATATGCAGCCTGAGCCTTATCAATAGCATCAGAAATTTCCTCAGTGTTATAATTAGCATAAGTGATTTCAGGAATAGCCTTAACCGCAGAAACATAATCATCAATATCCGCATTATAAATCTGGTTCATGCATACCTGATAACGCGCAGTCTGGGTCATATATCTGAGCATATCCGGATTGTTTTCAACAATATCTGTCAAGTCTTTAAGACCATAGATAGTCTCACCGCTATTGCTTGTATACGGCACTTCATTATACAATTCATTAAATGCA
>JBJEIV010000350.1:0-1690 GCA_051877395.1 Candidatus Ornithomonoglobus sp. | reverse complement strand
TATTACAGAAATTTTTTAATAGAAGGATTTCCGTTATTTATGCTTGGGCATTGGATACATAAAAATAAAAGTAAGCTCCAATTCGGCAACAATATTCTGATTGGCGTAATTATATTAAGCACATTACTATGCGTGGTTGAGCGCTATCTCATGGGGCGAGATTTCGGGGTTAATATAGTTACGTTTCCGCAGGTAACAGCATTGTTTCTGTACGGAGTAAATAATCCGGAAAAGCATAGCGGCATAATACAGCGCTTAGGAAAAAAGTGCTCAATGCTCGTATATATATTACACCCGTTTGTATGGCATTCCTGCGATAAGGTATACAGTGCTTTAGGAATAAGCGAAAATATAGCTGCTTTATATGTGATGCCTGTTATAGTAGTTGTTATATCAATAGGACTGGCTGTTCTATGTAACTGCATATCAGCTGATGTAAAGAGAAGGAGAGAAAAAGCAAGTGCTTGAATTAAAAACACCTTTCAATGATGAAGAAATAGAAAAGCTTAATGTAGGAGATATGCTATACATATCGGGAGATATATTCTGCGGCAGAGACGCGGTATTGCCTAAGCTTGCGGCAATGTGTGAGGACGGCTCAATAAAGGATTCCGGCATAGACCTGCAGGGCAGTGTTATTTTCCATACTGCTGTAAGTCCGGCGGGAGTAGGGCCGACCTCAAGCAATAAGCTTGAAATAGAATCAAGCTTTAAAACGCTTTCGGAAAACGGAGTTAAAATGCATCTCGGCAAGGGAGCGATAAAGAAGGAAACCGTACAGGCTTTAGAGGAAAATAACGCGGTATTTGCGGTTATTCCTCCGGTGACGGCATTGCTTGGCGAAAAGACGCTCGAGCAGTCGGTTGTCGCATTCCCGGAGGAGGGAATGGAGGCTTTTCATAAGCTTAAGGTCGATAAATACCCTGTCATTATAGCGGCAGCGCACGGAAGGAGCATCTATGATGAATAAGGAAGAGATTATTTCAAAGGTGAGCAGGGCTCTTGTAGAAGCCGGCTCAACCTTCAGACAGGATAAAAAGGATGCCTATACCTGTGCGATAGACAAGGAGCAGAATGAGCGCGCAAGGTGGGTTATGCAGACGATCCTCGACAATGCGGAAGCGGCTGAGAAGAACAGCAGTCCGCTCTGTGACGATTCGGGAATACCGCACGTTGTGCTTGAAATAGGTCCCGATGCCGCTGTAACAGGCAATATGCTTGACGCGATAAAGGAAGGTATAATACAAGGGTTAAGAGCGCTGCCCGGGCGCCCTATGGGTATCATGGGCAGCGATTCGCAGCGGCTTGACCAGTCGGGCGGTCTTGATCCCGATTCGGCAGGCGTTGAAATGGCGCCGATACTTATAAGAAGAACAGAGGAGAATGTAATAAGACTTCATATTATGATGTTCGGAGGCGGTCCGGCGATAAGGGCAAAGACATACAGAGTGTTCCATAAGCATAATACCGATGTTGTTATCAATGAAATTATAGACTGGGCAAAGGAATCAACAGCGCAGCTTGGCTGTACACCGTGTACATTGGGTGTCGGCATAGGACGTTCACATTTTGAAGCGGCATCCATGATGATGCAGGCGCTTGTTGACGGAAGGTACAACGAACAGAGTGAATTTGAAAAGAGAATAACAGATGAGGTCAACAGCAGCAATGTAGGTCCGCTGGGACTGCA
>JBJEIV010000349.1:0-8198 GCA_051877395.1 Candidatus Ornithomonoglobus sp. | reverse complement strand
GATATTCTCCATCCCGGCTGCGAGCCGCCGCACGCATACTATATCCCTTTTTCGGATAAGGATGCGGCGATGACTCTCCCCCGTGAGAAATCCGACAGATTTATAAGCCTTAACGGCCTGTGGGATTTCAGATACTGCAAAAGCGTCTATGAAATGCCGGAGCTTACAGACATTACATATGATGATAAGATACAGGTCCCGTCCTGCTGGCAGTGCAAGGGCTATGACAGCCATCAATATACAAATGTGCGCTACCCCTTCCCCTTTGACCCGCCGCACGTTCCTCACGAGAACCCGTGCGCTATGTATGAAAAGCGTATAAACTTTAAAAAGAAGGGCGACAGACGCTATAATATTGTTTTTGAAGGAGTTGACTCCTGTCTTTACCTCTGGGTAAATAACATATGGGCAGGCTACAGTCAGGTTTCACATTCAATCAGCGAGTTTGATATAACGGACTATCTCAAACCGGGCAGAAACAAAATCAATGTTCTTGTTCTCAAATGGTGCGACGGAAGCTATCTTGAGGATCAGGATAAGTTCCGTATGAGCGGTATTTTTCGTGATGTGTATATTCTTGAAAGAGATAACGGGCATCTTACGGATTTCTTTTTAAAAACATCGCTTGACGGTACCGTCAGAGTAGAGGCGGACGAATTTGTTGAGTGCGAAATATACGACAAGGACACTCTTATAGCAAGCGAATCCGGTGTTGATATTGAAATGAAAATCAACAACCCGTCACTCTGGACGGCTGAAACACCGTATCTATATACGCTTGTCATCAGAAGCGGCGAGGAATATATCGCTGAGAAATTCGGTATACGCGAAATAACGGTTGAAAACGGCGTTGTTCTTCTTAACGGAAAGAAATTCAAGATAAGGGGCGCAAACCGCCATGACAGCGATCCGAAAACCGGCTATACCATAAGCCGCGAGCAAGCGAAAAAGGACCTCACCCTTATGAAGGAGCACAATATAAATGCGGTAAGAACAAGCCACTATCCCAATTCTCCGTGGTTTACCCAAATGTGTGATGAGCTTGGCTTTTATGTATGCGCCGAGGCCGACGTTGAGATCCACGGCTGCGTTACGATCAACGGCTTGTATGAAGAAGGTCAGTTCGGACTTCTCGCCCATGATAAGCGCTTTGAAAGGGCTATTGTTGACAGAGTAAAAAGAAGTGTAGAGCGCGATAAAAACCGCACATCTGTTATAATCTGGTCACTTGGCAATGAGGGCGGCTTCGGTCCGGCATTTGAAAGGGCGGGAAGATGGGTTAAGAGCGTTGACCCGTCACGTCTCACACACTACGAAAGCAGCGTGCACGAGGACACCGGCAAAAAGAACGACACCTCAATGCTTGACCTTTACAGCACAATGTACGCTTCTCCCGAAAGCATTATAAAATATTTTGATGGAAAGAATAAAAAACCGTATATTATGTGTGAATTTATTCACGCAATGGGCAACGGTCCCGGTTCTATATGCAAATACATGGATCTGATCGACAAATATGACGGCTTTGTCGGCGGATTTATCTGGGAATGGTGCGACCATGCCGTTTATATGGGTAAGAAAAACGGCAGGGCGGTATATTATTACGGCGGTGATTTTGATGAGGAGATTCATGACGGCAACTTCTGTATGGACGGAGTTGTCTATCCCGACAGAACGCCACATACAGGACTTCTGGAATATAAAAACTCGCTGCGCCCGATACGCGCAACGATCGAAAACGGCAGGCTCCTGTTTGAAAACCGGCTTGATTTTTCCGATATTTCAGAGCTTTACACCGTTAAATATGAAATTCAACGAAACGGAATAACTGTTGAGGACGGAGAAATTGAGCTTCAGCCGACAGCGCCGCATGAATATTCTGAAGCTGATATTCCCGTAACCGGCTTTACTGACGGAGAGTATTACCTCCTTCTTTTATATTATACAAAGAATGCCTCGCCTCTTGTTGATGCCGGAGCAAAAATGGGCTTTGACCAGCTGAAGCTTCAAAAAGGCAGACCGTTCCCGATACCCGAAAGTCTTGTTGACAGTGAAATCTCCGTTTCCGAATCGGAAACAGAAATAATCCTCACAGGCAAACGCTTTAAGTATGTTTATAACAAGCTCACGGGTATATTCTCGTCAATTAAGATAAACGGCAAAGAAACAATCCTTAAACCAATGGAATGGAATATTATGCGCGCGCCTATTGATAACGATATGTTTGTAAAGAGCTCATGGATCGCCGCAGGCTATGACAGAGCCCGCGCCGCTGCATATGACACCGTTATTTCGGAGAAGGACGGAGATATTATCCTTAAAACCGATATTAACATCAGCGCCGCAGCGATACGCCCGTTTATACGCTTCAGGGCGAAATGGCGCATAAGACCGGACGGAATGATCAAGCTTGATATCAAGGCAAGATCCGATGACGCGCCGCCGGGAAATAAACTGCCGCTCCTGCCGCGCTTCGGTATAAGAATGTTTTTGCCTAAGTCCTACAGAAATGTTGAGTATTACGGCTTCGGTCCTTATGAAAGCTACATCGACAAGCATCTTGCGTCATATGTCGGGCTCTTTACCGCCGACATCGGAGAGCTGCACGAGGACTATATAAAGCCACAGGAAAACGGCAGTCATTACGGCTGTAAATACATGAAGCTTGCCTCATCCGACAGCTCAGTTGAGGTCTACGGCAAAAACTTCTCCTTTAACGCATCGGAATACACTCAGGAGGAGCTTCTGAGCAAGCGTCACAACTTTGAGCTCGAAAAAAGCGGTATGTCCGTTCTCTGCCTTGATTACAGACAGGCGGGCATCGGTTCGAACAGCTGCGGACCGGAGCTTGCAGAGGACGCAAGGCTTGAAAAGAAATTCAAGTGGTCTGTTGTGATCGATTTTGTCTCAGGTTAACCGCTTTATATGACAATATTGCTACATAGCTATGCGGAGTTTCCATAATGGAGACTCCGCACAAAATGCTTTTTAATGATTTCTCATCAATTTCACTCTCTTGATTATGCATGGTACCTTTTTTGATATTACTATTATACTACAAGCTTATTTGTCTTTTTAAGATATTTAGCCGGAATAGGTCTATGCAGCTTCCATACAATATTCATCGGAGCGCTTCCGGAGCTTCGCACATAATCGGCAAGTCCGAGGAATGTATAGCTTTGCGTCAAGCCATATGAGTCCTTTTTATTTTCTCTTACGAACAGCATGATCTTATTGCCGAGCTTTTTGTGATTGATATATCTTTGACCTGTAGCAGACTCAGGAGTAATGGTGCTTTGGCTTTGCCAGTGGAAGAGCTCGTTGTTTATAGAGTAATCGTTATACATTGTAGTCGGAGAGTAATCCTTATCCGACTTATTTAATGTAACCATAAAAATATCTGTCTTTTTATCATCAAGATATTTAGCGCCCTCCCGCATAGCTGCCGGATTTTTAAAATCCATAGCAAGAAGCAGCTGCGCTTTTGAATACGAGCAGTATAAATCAAGCGGGCAATCAAAACCAAGATCAACAGGCTCATCTATAAAGTCTATGTGATTGTAATTGTACTGCAAAAGCTCAATAAGCTCCTTCTTTAATTGGGTACACTTATTTATCTTATCAATTCCGGCAGTTGGGACATTGAATCCTAATTCGTCATTTGTCTTGTTCCATATTGTATAGTTGAACATATTTATCATTCGCTTTTCTGCTCCGGTGAAGCTGCTGTTATACTCACCGTTAAGCAATTTAATGATAAATCCAAGAAACCGCCTTGAATCTATCGAGCATATTCTTGAAAATGCCTTTGTAAGTATATCCTCCAAATCCTCGTCGAAGTCAGGAATAACTCCGGCAGCGGCACATAATCTTGAAAAGCTGTATTTTTTATATATAGCCCTTGAATCAAGATGATAATATGAAAGAAAGTTTTCAAGATTAAGAGGCAGTCCGGAATCCTCTGTAAAGGCTGCAATTCTTGCCACAAGACCCGACTTAATATTGAATGAGCCGCGGATATTGTTATAGATATATTCCTTTGCAAGCTTTTCAAGGTGGATATAGCAGCCTTTGGGCACAGAACTGAAGCCCACTTTTAACTCTCTCTGAACACTTGTATTTGTGTCCGAAAGAAGCGCGGCAAATTTATCTTCAAAATTATACTTTTTATTCGATTGTCCGATAAAATCAAGAACGGTAAGGCATTCTTTATTTTCTGAAAGCCTCAGACCACGGCCAAGCTGCTGCAGAAATACGGTAACGCTTTCGGTAGGTCTCAAAAACAGCACGGTATTTACCTCGGGAATATCAACACCCTCATTGTATATATCGACTACAAAGATAAATCTGATTTCTCCGTTTACTAATTTATCTTTAGCTGTTTTTCTTTCATCATCGGCGGATTCTCCGCTAAGTGAAATTGACGATATTCCTGCTTTATTGAATATTTCACTCATAAATTCAGCATGCTTTACAGACACACAGAAGCCGAGTCCCTTAACCTCGTCAATATCGGTAACATATTTATATACGGAACGTATTATCAGCTCCGCGCGGCGCTCAGCAACAAGCTTGCTCATAACATAGACATTTGTAAGCTCACTCTTATCATATCCGCCGCGTGACCATTTCAGTGCGCTGAGGTCTGCGTTGTCTGTAATTCCAAAGTATTGGAACGGGCAAAGGAGCTTTCTGTCAATAGCCTCCGGAAGTCTGATTTCGGCAGCTATCCTATTATCAAAGTATTCCAGAATACTTTTGCCGTCCATACGTTCAGGCGTGGCGGTAAGTCCAAGCAAAATTTTTGGCTTGTAGTATGTAAGCAGCTTCTGATATGTAGGCGCTGCCGCATGGTGGAACTCGTCCACAATTATATAATCATAGTAATCCTGCGATGTGTTTTCATAAAGAGCTTTTGAGTTAAAGGTTTGTATAGATATAAAAAGATGATCTATACTTTCAGCTTTGTAATTACCTACAAGCAGTTCACCGAAATTAGCATCCTTTAAAACCGCCCTGAAGGCTGCGATGCTCTGTTCGAGAATTTCCTCACGATGAGCAACAAAAAGAAGCTTGTTCGCTTTTCCAGGATTAGACTTGCAGAAGCCTCTGTAATCGAATGCAGAGATAACTGTTTTTCCCGTACCTGTAGCGGCGACAACGAGATTTTTATAGTGATTTCTGACCTCCCGTTCAGCCCGAAGCTTGTCAAGTATTTCCTGCTGATATGAGAACGGAATAATATCAAAGAAAAATTTCTGCTTTGATGGATCCAAAGAATATCGTTCAGCCTTTAAAGCCTTCTCAAGCCTCGGAAGCTCGGCTTCGTTGTATATTTCAAATTCAGCGGAATTCCAGTAGCTTTCAAAGGTTGCATTAACTTTTTTTATCGTTTCGGGCAGATCCTTAGCCGTAACCTTGACATTCCATTCAAGACCGCTTGATATTGCAGCATTTGAAAGGTTCGATGAACCGATATATGCGGTTGTAAAGCCCGTATCACGATAAAATACATAGGTTTTAGCATGAAGTCTTGTCCTCTTTGTATCGTATGATACTTTGATTTCGGTATTAGGGAGAACACGAAGCTCCTCTATAGCTTTAGGATCGGTTGCGCCCATATATGAGGTGGTTATGATACGCAGTATTCCGCCGCGCTGAGTAAACTCTTTTAATTCTTCGATTATAAGGCGCAGACCGCTCCATTTAATAAATGAAACAAGCATATCAATTCTGTCAGAAGATACGATCTCCTTCTTCAACTCTGTAAACATACTTGGTTCATGAACTGCGCCGGTAAACAGGGAGCTGTGTGCTATTGATGTTTCGGGACGCATAACCTCCGCTTTGGCTGTTACGGCATATGATGAGTTTTTCTTTTCAAGCAGCGCAAGCAGCTGCTCGGCATTGCTGTCAAGCTTACTTTGCTCGTTTTCGGCACTGTTTGCGGCAGATAATATCTTATTGACCAATTCGACCTGATCGCTCAGATCACCTCCGTTTTCTTTTACGGCGGTAAGGTTTTTTTCTATAACCTCTTTAACATACTTTGAAAGGACCCCTGCGGCTTCTCCTTCATCAACAGATGTTTTTGATATAACAATATCTGTTTTTCTCTGTTCAAGCTCGCTTGAGATTTCCTGATTTATTATCTGCTCATAAATTCCCGGTTTTAACATGCCAGATCCCTCATTTCATTTGATAGTATTATTTTACTACAAAAAGATATTGATTTCAATACGAAATTTCAAAATATGACATATGGTCTTGAATTTAACAATGTAAAGGTGTATAATAGCATAAGAAAAATATTAGGGAGAAGTGTAGAAATGAAGGAATTAACGGTAACAGCGGCTGTTATAAGAAATAGTGAGGGCAAAATCCTGATATGCCAAAGGGATGATAATTCATCAATGGGAGGCTTGTGGGAGTTTCCCGGCGGTAAGCTTGAACCCGGTGAAACACTTGAAGAATGCGTAATAAGAGAGTGCAAGGAAGAATTGGCTGTTGATTTATCGGTTACAGATATATTTGCACAGACGCACTATCAGTACCCTGATAAGCTGATTAATTTTACATTCTTTAATGCTGTTATTAATAATGGTGATATACAAATGAATGTGCATAAGGATATAAAATGGATCAGTGTTTCAGAAATAAAGAACTATGAATTCTGCCCGGCGGATATTGAAATATTGGACATGATTGAAGTGTAAATATAGAACCGGTATTTAAGGCTTATAACGTAGCAATACTACTAAAACAAAACGCAGCAAGATCAGAGCCTCACTGCGCTTGCCGCGTTATTTCCTTAAGCATTGATATTCTGTGGTTTAAAGCATAGCACAGACTGTCCCGTCGATGTTCGTCAATGTATTCAGATTTCTGTAAAATACGGTAGAATTCATCATCAATTCCGATCAGTGCATCAAAGTTAATCCATGATGTATCTGTTACCAGACGGATTTGCTTATGATGTGTTGAGGCGAAGGGCTTGCTCTCATCGAATTTTACAGGCTTTATATTCTTTGCAATTTTATCATACCAAAGACTGGTGCCGCAGTCAAAAAGCGGCGCAAACCCGATCCATTCCAGTGTGTCTGCATTCCGGATTACACCAAAGTTGCGGAAATGTCTGTCGCTGTTGGCAATAATGTAATCAACAACAAGCATATAGTTCAGAAACTTGTCATATCCCGGGATTCCAAGTGTATTACATACCTTTGTAAAATGCGTGTAATAGGATTCGTTTTTATTATATTGAACAGAATTGAATACGCTGTAAGCGCTGATAAGCTCTGTCTGACTGTTCACAAAGTTGCGGCATACAGAAAGAGGTTTATCGTCATCATAGATTAAATCATATTCTGTAAATGGCATATATGCAAGTCTCTTCTGCAGAACGGACGCTGCTTTTTCGTTCAGCGGTTCCTGATAAAACGGAGCGCTTCCGGCTTTTATCAGGCATCTTTCACCGTCAATAATAGTCCATCTTTTTTTCAGCCATCCATCAGAGGTATTGTCCGGCGATAAAAGATTAAGACTGCCGTCGGAGCTTCCTCTGCCGAATAAGGCATTACCCACATCTTCCGAAAACGGGTTGTTAAAGAAATTAATATTTTCCCATTTGATTGTACTGTCATATGGTCTGAACCAATACTGATCAGATAGACTAAGTCCATAGCATTTTAATATAAGCTCCGCAGAACTGTCTATATCCATCAGCTCCAGTGCTTCTTTTAATCCCCAACGGCTTGCAGGAATAGCTCTGCCCTTATACCAATGATTGAGCTTCCTTATATCAATCGTATTATCCGTTTTTACAAGGCCGGGCGGTACATGTTTTTTATTAAATATTTCATCAGCTTTATCAATAGTAAATGTATTCTCGGATATTTCTATCTCACATACTTCAATATTCTTATGCATCAGAAAGTATTTCATGTATTTCACCCGCCTTTATTATCGATTCTTTCATTAAATTAAAATTTTTGGTCTGAATCCTCTTGTTGATGCTATTTTAACATAACCACGTATAAAATGCAATAGCTGTTAATGCAGAAATTAACCACATTTGATATAATATCGCATTAATATACCTTGAAACTCTGCGGCTTTTGCTTCTATATAGCATGCATTAAGTACTTCGTATTTTAATAGTACTTAATGCATGCGGTTAATGCCTCTTTTCACTAAGT
>JBJEIV010000348.1:2769-8214 GCA_051877395.1 Candidatus Ornithomonoglobus sp. | reverse complement strand
AATATATAGTAAAGCGTTTTGTAAAATAATTTTGAACTTTGGGGGCATGTTGTTGACAGCGTGCCTCTGTTCGATTATAATGTATAAAACAGAGTTAAGATAATATTTAATGCGGTAAAGAGGCAATGTGTAATGGTATCTGTTAATCTTAAAAATATAAAATTAAACAAAATACCTTTTGATAAAATACCTAAAAAGCAGGCGGGAATGGGAATTGCGGCATTTTTATGCGCGGTTCTGGTTATATCGGGTGTCGCCGTTAATACTCATAATGACGGAAAAGAGGCGCCGAATAATCTTCTTGATATGGTTACAAGAACCCCTATTGACAGTCGCGGCTTTTTCTATGGAATAAGCCCGAAGTCCGGAATAATGCTTTCATGGCATGATAATACTATTAAGCTGGAGGAGGAAGGCGATAATTCCGAGAAGCTCAGCGGCGTGCTTTATCCGGTGACAGTGCCGGACACAACTCTTGAATACATATCGTCAAATGACGAGGTTGCACAGATCGATGAAAAAGGAAATATCACCGCAAAAGCTCCGGGCAGTGTTGAAATTTCGGTTAAAAATGATTATACAGGGCAGCAGTCAAAAGCTTATCTTCAGGTAATACAGCCCGTAACAGGCTTCTATCTTGAAAAGAGTACAATAGAGCTTTACACTACCGACGCGGGGGTCAGACTTAAGGCTGAAATCATGCCGGAAAATGCCTCCGACACAAATATTCAGTGGTATTCAAAGGATACGAATATTGTTAAGGTAGACCAGAACGGAGGTCTTGTTCCTGTGAATACGGGAATGACCGAGGTAGTGGCGACAACGACAGACGGCGGATTTACCGGCAAATGCTTTGTAAATGTAATAAATAAAGTGATCAAGGCTGAAAGCGTAACAATTCAGAATAAGGAAAATGTAACGCTTAAGGTCGGTGAAAGCTGGGATGGAATCGCATCTGTTCTTCCGGTTAACGCGAAAAATAAAACGGTGGATTGGTCAACAAGTGACGAAAAGATTGCTACTGTAACTAAAACCGGTAAGGTACATGCTGTAGGAGAAGGAACTGTAACAATAACGGCAACAAGTCCGGACGGTCCTTGCGATACAGTAGATATAAGAGTACGCGGAACAATGAATCTACAGACGGCAGATGCGTCAGGCCACAGCTATACAAGCGCGTCGAGCGGGGTTACATATACCGCTTACAGTATGACGCTTGACGAGATGGTACAGAAGCAGCAGGGTACGCCGCTAGTATATGCCGGCGGCAGCAGCGGAGCAACAACCGATGAAGTAAGGAGACATCTTGATCCTAACCAGTTCTGTTCAGGCGCGTATAAATATCAGTTTATGGATCTGTCGCATTATAACGGCATAAGCGAGGCGGAGCTTGCGAGATTCCTTGAAGGAAAGGGAACGCTCAGCGGTCAGGCGGCAACGTTCATAGAAGCGGCAAAGGAGTATAATGTCAGTGAGATGTATCTTGTTGCGCATGCGTGTCTTGAAACCGGCTACGGTACTTCAACGCTTGCTTCCGGTGTAGATGTAAACGGAACAAAGGTTTATAATATGTTCGGTATTGCGGCATATGACGGCAGTGTTGTTTCATCGGGTTCAAAGAAGGCTTATCAGGAGGGCTGGACGAGTCCGGCGGCTGCTATTAAGGGCGGCGCAAAATGGATAAGCGAGAACTACATAAACGCAACGAACGGCAACAGACAGAATACGCTTTATAAGATGCGCTGGAATCCTGACAATCCGGGTGTACATCTTTACGCGGGTGATATTGCGTGGGCAACCACTCAGGCAACAATTTTGGAAAAGCTGTTCGCACAGTTCCCGAATGCATCGATCGCATATGATATACCTGTATACTCAGGCTCAAATGCGGCTGTTATAGATGATGCTGCGGCAATGGCAAATACAGTAAACAAGTAATGGTAACGGAGCCGTACACAGTGCGGCTCTTTTATGTTTTAAAATGGAGGGATTTAATATGGAAAAGACACCTTTAGCATTCAGGACGCATGTTTCAATCTTCGGAAACACCAATGCGGGCAAGTCATCGTTGTTTAATAAGCTTTTAGGGCAGGAAATGGCTATTGTTTCCGAGGAGCGGGGAACTACAACCGATCCTGTAACAAAGGCTATGGAGCTGCTGCCGTATGGACCGATCGCGATTACGGATACCGCCGGACTGGGAGATACCACAGCCATAGGCGGCAAACGTACCGAAAAAACGGAAAAGGTTCTTGAAAAAACTGATTTTGCGATCTATGCGGCAGACTCGATGGATTTTGACGAGGACGCGTATAGCCGCGCAAGGGACGCTTTTGAAAAAAGGCATATAGGGCATATTCTTGTGTTTACAAAGGCGGATTTAATAACAGACAATACAATGGAGAAATACAATGACGCTGTTTTTGTATCCGTCAATGATGACAGCAGCATTGAAAATCTAAAAAAGATACTTGTTGAGCGTCTCGGCAGGCTTGCGCCTGAGGAACAGACCATGATAGGAGGTCTCCTTCCGTCAGGTTCAACGGTAGTACTTGTAATCCCTATAGATTCCGAAGCGCCGAAGGGCAGGATAATTCTGCCGCAGGTCCAGTTTCTGCGAGATTGTCTTGACCACGGAATTAAGGCAGTGTGCGTAAGGGATACAGAGCTTGAAGAGACACTTGACGAGCTTCCGAAGGTCGATCTGGTTGTTACGGATTCACAGGCGTTTAAGTTTGTCGCATCTGTTGTTCCTGAGAATATAAAGCTTACCTCCTTTTCAATGATGATGGCAAGCATGAAGGGTGATATAAAAGCGCTCATAAACGGCGCCGATGCTATAAAAGCTCTGAAGGACGGAAGCCGTATACTTATGGCAGAATCGTGTACGCACAATGTATCGCATGAGGATATAGGACGGATAAAAATCCCGAAGCTTTTAAGACAGTTCACCGGTAAGGAGCTTGAGTTCGACTACTATGTTCATCAGGATTTCCCCAAGAATCTGAAGGACTATGACCTTGTTATCCACTGCGGAGGATGCATGATAAATTCGCGTTCGATGATAAACAGAATCGATTTCTGCCGTGAGGAAGGGGTACCGATTACAAATTACGGCATTGTGCTGGCATATGTAAACGGAATAGCCGAAAGAAGCAGAGAAATTTTCGGACTATAGGCGTCCGACTGTTATAATTCATACAAAAACACTTGTTTTTGGTGGTTTTTTATTAAAAAAACGACTATTTAAAAATAATAGCTTGTGTTTTTTCTGCTCATATGCTAAAATATATATATTAATGAATGAACGGAGGCATATATATGGCGGATATTATTGTTTACAAGCAGGAGGAGCTTGATAGGGCTTTGGCGTTAGGTGTTAAGAGTATTACCTTATGCGCGGGAGATTTCAGAGTTCGTAAAACAAAGGATGTGACTTTTGATCGTATCGGACCGGTCAGAGTTGAGGTGTTATGCAGCAAACAGGAAGCAGAGACCGCAGGCATGGTCTTTATTGATACATATCCTACATATAGATACGCCTACGCAATGGAATCACGGGCTTCAATGGCTGTTGTAGCCGCGTTTTCCTCCGGCTCATTTTACGGTTCCGGCTCAGGCAGCTTTCTGAGCGGAGGCAGCGGTTACGGCATAGGAAGCGGCTATGGAATCGGCAGCGGGAGAGGCTCAGGCAGCGGTTCATTCTTTTATGAATATGAGTTTGAGTATGAATACGGCGGCTCATTCAGAGGAAGCTTCGGCGGTTCGTACACGCTTGGGCTGGGCGGCTCCTATACCTTAAGCTCCGGCGGTTCGTATACGCTTAGTCTCGGCGGCTCCTATACCTTAAGCTCCGGCGGCTCGTATTCCCTTAGTCTGGGATATTCCATGCCGAGCTCTGCGCAGGGGAGTTATAAGCTGTTGGGCAGCTGTGCCGGTTATGATGCAAACATATCGGATGTGAAAACCGTAAGAGTTTTCGGATACGGAGTTAACTTGATTTAAAAAGGAGATTTATATATGAAAAAGCCTGAACTTCTTGCTCCGGGCGGAAGTATTGAAAAATTAAAGACCGCGATTGACTACGGCGCAGATGCTGTATATATCGGCGGTGACGCATTTTCTCTCCGTGTTGCGGCGGAGAATTTTTCTGCTGAGGATATGAAGGAAGGACTGAAATACGCTCATGACAGGGGCAGAAAGGTTTATCTTACCGCAAATATAATCCCTCATAACTGTGACATAGAACAGTTTGAGAGCTTTATTAAGGAGATACGCCCATTGGGTTTTGACGCGGTGCTGATTGCGGATCTCGGAATGTTCGGCATGATGCGTGAGCTTGCTCCCGAAATACCGATTCACGTAAGCACACAGGCAAATAACACAAACTATAAAACAGCGCTTATGTGGCATAAGCTTGGCGCTGAGCGTGTTGTTCTCGGCAGGGAGATGTCATTTAAGGAAATAGCGGAGTTCAGAGAGCAAATACCGGAGGAGCTGGAGCTTGAAGCCTTTATTCACGGCGCAATGTGCATATCATATTCAGGACGGTGTCTGCTTTCAAACTATATGACGGGCAGGGATTCAAACATGGGCGCGTGCGCTCATCCGTGCCGTTGGAATTATGCTCTTGTTGAGGAAAAGAGACCGGGCGAGTATTTCCCGGTAGAAGAAAATGAACGAGGGACATTTATATTCAATTCAAAGGATCTTTGCATGATTGAACATATTCCTGAGCTTGTAAAAAGCGGAATAACAAGCCTTAAAATTGAGGGAAGAGTTAAGACCGCATTCTATGTCGCGACGGTTGTCGGAGCATACAGGAGAGAAATTGACCGTTATTTTGAGGATCCGGAAAACTATACCTTTAACAGAGCGGAGCTTGATGAGCTTTGTAAGGTGAGCCACCGTCCGTACACAACAGGTTTTTATTTCGGGAAACCCGGATCGGACGCACAGGTATATGAAACAAGCTCATATATCCGTGATTATGAGCTTATAGGTATCGTGAAGGCATATGATGAGGAAACGGGCAGAATGACCGTAACGCAGCGCAACCGCTTCTTTGAAGGTGATGAAATAGAAATTTTACAGCCCATGAAGCCGGTGCTCACAATACGGGCGGAAGCAATGGTAAACGAGGAGGGTGAGCCGATAACGGTCGCGCCGCATCCCGAGCAGATTGTAACTATGAACGTAAGTGAGCCTGTAACAGAGGGTGCAATGCTCAGAAAGAAAAAGAACGTATAACATAAAAAACAGCTCGCAGGCTTTAAGCTTGCGGGCTGTTTTGGTGCAGCTGACAGGAATTGAACCTGCGTATGTAAAGGTGGGAGTTTCCCCCCAAGAAAGAAAACAGTTCATAAGCTTTTTTGCTTATGAACTGTGCATGGTGCAGCTGACAGGAATTGAACCTGCGTATGTAAAGGTGGGAGTTTCCCCCCA
>JBJEIV010000348.1:0-2669 GCA_051877395.1 Candidatus Ornithomonoglobus sp. | reverse complement strand
TAAGCTTTTTTGCTTATGAACTGTGCATGGTGCAGCTGACAGGAATTGAACCTGCACGTCGGGGACACCAGATCCTAAGTCTGTCAAACCAATGATTGTTTGAATTTATTGTTAATTATTATAAATTATTTAAAACCATAAAAACCGCATAACTAAGCCAAAAATTAAGGAAACTGAAAAGAAATCGCATAATAATTGAAATGTTTATTTTTCAAAATCTTTTCTGTTTGGTGTAAATCGTGGTGTAAATCAACAGTTTAGATAAGCATACACTATTCCCTATTATATGTTTATCTCAGCTATTGGTACAACTATTTTTATTTTTTTTACCGTTATATTACCAAACAAATTACAACTAAATAAAAGAAATATTCATTGTAAGGAGGAAAGTTATGCAAGTAAAAATACCATGTACATACTATTTCAAAGGAAGTAGCAATATTGATATTAGACTTGAATCATTTGTAGAAGATACAGTTGATATATTTTCATCATATAATGAGAAAATGACTTCTGTTTGTTCTTACTATGAGTTTAAGAATTTTATGGATGATTTGCTAGCCGATAAATATGCTTGATAAAAGAATAATTTCATTGGAAAAAGAACAGGAGGACTATTAAAGGAAATGAAAGAAAAACTTATTAAACATGATGTAGTCAAACGCATTGTGGATTTATCCAAAAGTAAAAATCACCCATATACACAAGAAGAGGTTAATAATATATTAACGTCTTTTTTTGATGTTATTGAAAATGCAATATCAAACGGTGATTCTGTAAATCTCAATGGGTATATGACTATTGAGCCACAATATAGGGCAGAACGCAAAGCGAGAAATGTCAAAGCCAATACAATAATAACAGTGCCAGAACAATACAGGGTGCATATCAAGTCGGGAATAAAGTTTAATCGGGCGGCGAAACATTATACAGAATTAAAGTTAGGAGGGAGAAATGAATAACGTATTACACCAGAAAGATATAATCCACAAAGTTTCGGATAAATTATTGGATAGAAAAATTGTAAGAGGCGGTAAGAAAAAGTCTTGGAAGAGTAAGTATCATTTGAAGTATAGTCAAGATATTATCAAACCTGTACTGGACGCTTTTTTCGACGTTGTTGCTGACGCTGTTGAAGAAGGCGATTCAGTACAGATATACAATTATTTTTCTCTCGAACCGCAATACTACAAAGAGAGAACTATCAAAACAAATGATTTTTGCGGAACCGGTGAAATTTATGTTCCGCCGCGCTATAAAGTGAAGTTAGCAATGGGTAATAAATTAAAAAAGGCTTGTGAAAAATTATACAATAAAAAAATGAATGGAGGAAACCTTTAAATGCAGTTTAAAGAATTAGATTGGAAAGATAGCATTTCGGATGGTGTAATTGTCTGTAGCAACTGTAAATTGAATATATGCGGTTGGATAAATATTGAGTTCTGCATTAACCATGAACCGGATGAAAACAAGTATTATTTGTATTCGTTTGGCAAAGGCAATATTAGGAGATTGCAGCCTGAATTATTTGTCACTGTAGATGAAGCTAAGACTGCTGCATATGGGATATATAATAATGAAATGTGTAAGATAAAAAAAGCAATAGATTCATTTCAACAAGGAGAACACTAAAAATGGACAAAAATAATATGGAAACAAATGGTAAAAGTGATGATAAAGAATCTGAGGATTTTTGCATAGACCTAAGACAATTTCTTCATATCAGTCTTGATAAAGAGAAACTCAAAGATGAATTAGATGGCATAAGCAATTACAATAATATTTATGAGGAGCGAATTATATGAGTGAAGAATTAAATATAAAAGACACAGAAGAAAAGATACAATATATATTAGACGAAAACGGTGAACTGACTGAAATACCGAGGAATAAGTGTAAGCGTGTAGAACATCCTGTCAAATATAATCTTAAAAATGCTTTTGAAGTGTTTGTACGTGTCGCATATACTGAAAATTACTGGATAAGCAATTACGGCAGATGTATCAACAATCTTAATCACAAGGACAAGAACACATTCTACAAACATAAAGAAGGAAAATGCCATTACACCATTTATGAAATAGAAAAGATTATTGTAAGTTATCCCATCGTAAAACAAAAGAATGGAAAACTTAAAGTCAATAAAACAGAAGAAAGAACGGAAAGGGGTGTGACGGGTTTATCTGAAGAAGAAATAAATCATATTATAGAAGAAATGCAAAATGCCAATCCAAAACGCAGTTATTCGGTAATATCAATAAGACGTAAATATGAAACTTCGCCGGAAGAGTTAGTTGCTTGTAATTTTCTTGTACAATATAAAAGTAGAAATAAAATATGGCATAAGGACGGAGATGATACAAATAATTGGTACAAAAATCTTCTGTATGTTTCTAAGGACGATTACATAGACTTAAAAGCAGGTAAGGTTACATGGCAGGAATTAAATCTTGAGCAGGAGTATATTGAGTATGAAAACAAAGCCGGTCAAATTGCTTATCAAATCTATAATGGGATCAGAGCAAGATGTAAAGACACCACCGCAGATGATAGTATTCGTACTTGCTATGATAAGTCTACAATGTGGCAGGGATGGCTTGACGATCCTAAGAGTTTTGCAAAGTGGTATTTAGAACATCGTTATGAGGTGGATGGTGAAGAGATAAATG
>JBJEIV010000347.1:6372-8225 GCA_051877395.1 Candidatus Ornithomonoglobus sp. | reverse complement strand
GAACCGTTCAGAGAATTTAAAAGCATATATATTTTCTTGCCTAAAATATAAGTATACCCTGTAAGCATTATGCCTATAAGAAATCCTGCAACTAATATCTCTATTCTCGGCGGCGGGCCATGATGTATCTGCGGTGAACTGCACATGCGGTAATACAGAAAAATTATAACGGTTGTCACAAGTCCTGAAACACACAATCTGGACATTAGCGGTATAAACCATGCCGCAGACGCAAACAATATTCCCAGCACAACAATCCCTATTAATGCGATGAGCACCACTACCGCTGTAGTCTGAATCCTAAGGCTTACTGCGATCGACATTCCCATTGCTACTCCGATAAAAAAGCCGGATACAGCAGAAAGCTCCCTCAGTTTTTTTATGCCGGCAAAGCAAGTTATCAAGCCTGCAACTGCCCCGATAAATGCGGTAATCATAATAAGCCAGATATTATTCTCCAATGCTCATCACCCTTTACTTCAGCTTTGTTCCACAATTTTTACAATAATTCCATTCCTTGTTGTTTATATAACCGCATACGCATTGTATTCCGTCCTGTGGAATGTCATCCCACAGCGGCTCCTCACGGAAATCATCCGGCTGTATTTCCGGCTCTTCAAGCAGAGGCTCCGGCTCCGTTTCAGGGGACTTGTTTGAAAATACACCTTTTACAATACTCTGCATTTTTTTAAAATCCTCCGCCATTGCCGGTGAAGGCAATCTGTTGCTCACACCAAGATTATAGCATTCGTAACCAAGCTCGGTCAGTTTCTCATTAAGCTTATCGGAAAAGACATTTTCGTGATATGCGTCACCGTTTCTTCTTGCAGTAAAAACCCTCGCAAAAATTTCATCTATTTCAACAATAAGCTTTTTAGCAGTCATACTTATTTTACCGGAATTGCGGCAAAGATTATAACATTCAAAACCCATTTGCTTTGCACAATCATCCATAACGGACTGCATCCTAAAATCTTCCTTCATCTTTTACTGCCTCCTTAGTACCTGCGCTTATACACCAGCATAAATAATAAAGCTGCAAGCATTATAATAAAACATGGTATAATTTTTATATTCACAAAATCTGTTATTAACGCAGACAGTCCGCTTGCATTCCGCTGAATTTCTGGCGGCGCGCCGTTTCCACCTCCGTTACCGTCCATTCCCGGCGGCGGGCCGTTTCCACCTCCGTTACCGTCCATTTCCGGCGGTTGACCGGGCGGCATTCCGTTATCTCCGTTTCCAGGCGGCGGGCCGGGCGGCATTCCGTTATCTCCGTTTCCAGGCGGCGCGCCTCCGCCGCCGGTGTCTGAATTTCCTGCAGATGTCAGTCTACCTTCAACGGTTACAGCGGCAAGCTGTTCTCCGTTTATATAAAATATATATTCGTTTCCCTGCACAAATTTGTCACTGCTTACCAATATCAGGTTATAAGCCTCGTCCGCATTGAAGCTGTGTATCGTCTCGCCATTGCATGCAATCTCTATAAAGGCACCGGCATCCATATTGTCAGCTATCAGCCAAATTGAATTCTGCTTTGACTCCTCAGATGGGGTTTCATTCATCCCCGAGCTTCCTGCTGTCAGTACAGTACCTCCGTTTATAAGCAGCTCACCGTCAAAATCAAGCGCTGAATCAGCTCCGGGTCTGGGACCTGTGATTATTATATCACCACCGTTTATTTCAAGATCACAGTTGGAGTCTATTCCATCTCCTCCGCAATGTATAACAATGTTTCCGCCGTTTATACGTATATAAGTTTCTGCATCTTCACTGCTTATTCCCGGCGGCGGTCCCGGCGGCATTCCGTTATCTCCGTTGCCCGGCGGATCCGGCGGCATTTCGTTATCTCC
>JBJEIV010000347.1:0-6272 GCA_051877395.1 Candidatus Ornithomonoglobus sp. | reverse complement strand
CGGCGGATCCGGCGGCATTTCGTTATCTCCGTTCCCTCGCGGCGGCCCCGGCGGCGGACCTCCCGCGCCCCCGGGCGCAGGCATTGCCCTGGGAGCGCCTGCATTCATACCATCGTCACTTGCAATTATATTTATATTACCGCCATTTACCTCAAGGTATTCCTTTCCCTCAAGACCTTCATAGCAGCCGTTTATTGTGATATTTCCATTATTTATTAAAAGCTTATTGTCGGCATGTACACCATCGTCTCCGGAATTAATAGTAAAGCTTCCGCCGTTGAAAATAATATCACCGTCAGAATGAATACTGTCATCCTTTGAATTAATATTATATTCTCCATTGTCCGCAAAAATTCCCTTTACGCCCTTTATACCTTTAGCAGAAGCCTCATTTACTTTATTGTCCCCGACAGCTTCCATGCCCGGCGGCATTTCCCGCTTCATTTGAGCAGCCTCAGCACCGTTTCCTGCTATAATATATGAGTGACATTCTCCGCTTAGGAAAACATAATCCGTCGCAGCTATGCCGTCACCCTGAGTATTAATATTTATATATCCGCTATCCAGCGCAACAAAGCCGCTGTTTTTGCCGTTACTCTCTGACTTTATACCGTCTCCGCCTGCAGATACCTGAATTCTGCCTCCTGCAACACCTACAGATTCGTTTCCGGTAAATCCGTCATCTACAGCATTTACCGAAACATCTCCTGACATAATTTTCAGCGCCTTTGAGGTCTTTACTCCATCCTTATAATTTCCGATAATTTCAAGCGATCCCTGTCCGTTAAAGGTCATTTCAGACACGCTGTATACAGCGGCATCCACAGTATCATTAAGAGTATGATCCTCCTTATATACTGCCGCATCAGTCAAAGTATTTACGGTTCCGGGAAGTGAGGAAATAATCACTTTTGACGCTTTATACACACACACTGCCGCAAAATTCGGAGATGTGATATTTACATTATCCAGATACAGTCTGACATCACGCGAATCCGCTGCCTGTACTAAAATGCTTCCTTCATTCCATGTTCCGCTCAGCCTGTATTCCCCACCCTTTAATATACATATATCTGATCCCATAACAACTACAGCATTACTGTCACTGTTAAGATATCCGTTTTCCATTACAACATTTACCGCATCTTCCCCCGGATCTGTGTATTCATCACCGAAATAGGTAATACAGTAATTATCATAATATTTTCGCACTTCACGTGATTGAGCTCCATAATTTTTTATAGCGTAAACAACAGAAAATACAAGAGCTATACTAATTAATATAACCGAAAGCAGATATGTCTTTTTAGAATTAATCACCTTCCTGTTAACCCCTTTCCAAAGCAATGACAAAAGATCTCTGCTGTTCAGCACAGACCTCTGCAACTGCTTTTTATGACATATACTCTCCGTTATAACTTACAAGACAAACGTTTGAAACACCCTGAAGCTGTGACAGTACATTTACTACTGACGAATCCTTTTTGTTTATGCGAACCTCATATGTAAGCTCTGTTCCGTATTTTGTTACATTCTTTGATTTGAGAACATGCTTTTTGGTGCGCTTTCTGAGCATGTCCTCCGCCATATGCTCAACTCTCTCGTCTGCAGTATTGAGCATAAGTATATACGGAATATCAAAACCGTGTCTGTTCGCAAAAATAACAATTATCAGACCTACCATAACAGAGCCGATAACGGCCAGCGGTATCAGTCCGGCACCGAGAACAATCCCCGATGAAATTGACCAGAATAAATAAGCAATATCCATAGGCTCCTTTATAGCGGTTCTGAATCTTACAATTGAAAGAGCGCCAACCATACCGAGCGATAATACGATATTTGAAGTTACAGCAAGTATAATAACCGTGGTTATCATCGACATTGCAATTAATGATAAGCTGAATGATGCATTATACATCACTCCCGAATAAGTCTTTTTATAAACTATTGAAATAAATAATCCCACAACAAAAGATAAGACCAATGCAATAAGCACATCTGCCAAAGAAAAGTTTACTGACTGCTCTAAAAAACTCGATTTGAAAACATCATTAAAATTATTCATTTTTGAAATATCCTTCCCTTTTTACTTAGTATAAATCATGTAAATTCAAACAAACCTTGTTGCTGCATATTTTGAAAATGAGGATATTCCAATTGAGTTAAGCTGTACGGCGCTCCTTACTATACCCGGGAGAAATTCATCCCACTTAACCTCCAGTATATTATTATCCTTATATTTCATATATCCCGCATCAGTATTCAAAAAACCGTTTACATTCATACTCCCCCTCAGATTTGTATCAAGAGTTATCCGACAGTTTCCGGGTTTATATATATATGCGCGCCTTTCATAAACAACTATATTTTTAGGTCGCAGCTGTTCAGAACACATTTTTGAGTACAATTCACGCACAAGCTCTCTTCTGCTTACACGCATCCAAGCAATATCTCTTTCGATAATTTTTCTGCATTCCTCAGCGGTAATATTTACGGACTGCTTAAGACAAAGTCCATTGACCTTACTCTTTTTCTCAAGACGAATAAAATCCAGATCATTATTGTAATAGCGTATTCTGAACTTCTCGCGTTTATCAACACCGTCTATTTTTTCCCTTAAAGCAATGTCGTTAAAATTATCAAAATACAGACTTTTCACAGTATATTCTCCGAATCTCCCGCAATGTATATCTGTCTGGAACAAATGATTCAACCGTCCTGAAAGAATAATTATATCATTACGGCTTATCATATACTTGCATTCATGTCTGAACATTTTTACCCAACGTCCCCTTCATTCAGTTTAAAATAAGCTGTTAGCCGTACTTGTTATTATGCCTATAATAACAATCGAAATTACAACAGAGATACCGATTATTATAAGCAGAACGGTAAGCTGAGCCTTTGCCCAGTTGCGGAAAGTATCATCCTTTGCCCTATCTCCTGCCCATACGCATAAAAGCACGATATCTATTATCCAGCCTATAACCGGAACGAGATATAAAAGGCTTAGAAGCAGCATTCTTCCTATCCATCCGCCTATCGTCATTGGAGGCGCCTTATAGCCCAATCCCGCGCTTGGCGAATAATTCTGATTAATAACAACCTTTGCTCCGCAGCTTGTGCAAAACTTTGATCCCGGCACTAGCTCTGAACCGCATGTACTACACTTCATAAATAACCCCCTAATATAGCATGCATTAATTTTAATAATACTTAATGCATGCGGTTAATGCATCTTTTCACTAAGTTTTCTTCATTTCGTTGACTATAGAAAACTTAGTGAAAAGCATATAATTGAATATTATAAACAATTTATTTTCATAATTGTATCATATTTTCACAAATTTAACAAGAATTTTTGGTCAATTTTGACTGTATGAAATGTAGAAATTTGATGATAAATTTTGGTTATTTTGTAAAATGGGCATAAGCTGTCTGAAAAAGCAAATACATTTCATGTCCACAATATATAGAAGCAGTCAGAGAGACTGCCGTGACGCTGCCGGCGCCCTTAAAATATCGGTTTTTTAATCATAATCAAGCCTCATCAAACAATGCCCTGGCAAAGCTCTGCGCGTCAAATACCTGCAAATCGTCAACACCCTCGCCGACGCCTATGAACTTGACCGGTATTCTCTGCTCCTTCGCGATCGAGATTACTATGCCGCCCTTTGCGGTACCGTCAAGCTTTGTGAGAACTATGCCCGTAATATCGGAAACCTCGCCAAACAGCTTTGCCTGACTTACCGCGTTCTGCCCTGTTGTCGCGTCAAGGACAAGAAGGTTTTCCCGCGACGCGCCCGGAAGCTCACGGGCGATTACCCTGCTTATCTTTTCAAGCTCCGCCATAAGATTTTTCTTGTTGTGCAGTCTGCCGGCAGTATCGCAGATAAGCACATCCGCGCCTCTTGCCTTTGCCGCATTGCACGCGTCAAACACGACTGCCGCCGGGTCAGAGCCCTCCTGATGCTTTATTATGTCAACGCCCGCGCGGTCAGCCCATATGTCAAGCTGGTCTATTGCCGCGGCGCGGAAGGTATCGGCGGCGGCAAGAAGAACGCGCTTGCCCTGTGACTTATAATAGGTCGCCATCTTTCCGATGCTTGTCGTCTTTCCCACACCGTTTACTCCTATTACAAGAACAACTGACGGCGAGGTTTCAAGCTTCATTTCCGAATCGTTTTCGCACAGAGCGTCCGCGATAACAGACTGAAGCTCCCTCTTTACCTCGTTGCCGTCCGTTATATGCTTTTTCTTTACACGGTCGCGCAGCTCGTCTATAAGCTCGATTGAGGTTTCCATTCCGAGATCAGCCATTATAAGCGCCTCTTCAAGATTTTCAAACAGCTCCTCGTCAACCTTTACAAATACGCTGAACACATTGTTTACGCGTTCGGAAATCGCGTCGCTGGTCTTTTTAAGACCAGCCTTTAATTTATCAAAAAGTCCCATAATAATTACCTCATTCTATTAGATCATCAGATACGTCATCGATCTGCAGTGAAAGCAGCTTTGAAACGCCCGACTCCTGCATTGTTACACCGTACAGAACCGAAGCCGCCTCCATAGTGCCGCGTCTGTGGGTGATTACGATAAACTGTGTCTGATCTATGTAATTTTTAAGATATGTCGCAAAGCGCGATACATTTACATCATCAAGCGCCGCGTCAATCTCGTCAAGAATACAGAACGGAGTCGGCTTTACCTTTAGTATCGCGAACAGCAGCGCGATAGCGATAAACGACTTTTCACCGCCGGAATACAGGCTGATGTTCTGCATGCCCTTGCCGGGGAGCTGTACCTCGATTTCAATACCGCTCGTTAAGAGATTGTCCGGTTCGGACAGATAAAGCTTTCCTCGTCCGCCGCCGAACAGCTCAGTGAACACCTCGCTGAACGCCTTGCTTATCTCGTTGAACTGGTCGCCGAAGTGCTCCTTCATAAGCTCCTCCATGGAGTCTATTATCTTTGTCAGGTTGTCCTTTGACTTTTCAAGGTCGGCCTTCTGTGTCGTCATGAACTCATAACGCTCCTTGACGCTCTTATATTCCTCGATCGCGTCCATGTTTACGCTGCCCAGAGCCTTTATCTTACGCCTGAGCGCCGCAAGCTCCTCCGCCGCGTCCTTGACGTTCTCAACCTCGGTTCTAAGCTCCAGCGCGTCATTGTAGCCCAGCTCGTACTCGTCCCACAGACGGTTTAACGTATTATCCCTCTCGGTCTGAAGCTTTACGCGCCTGTTGTCCACTCTTGTAAGCTCTCTTTCAAGCTCCACTATCCTGTCAAGAATATCCCTGCTGTCACCCTGGAAGCGTTCTATCCTGTCGGATATATCGGACTTGCGCTCATCTATGGTTCTGAGCTTTTCTTTGATTTCCTCTGAAAGCTTTTTCGCGTCCTCAAGGTGCTCCCTTCTCTCCTCTATGCGTGACGCTGTGTCCTCGTTCGCCCTTCTGTGCTCCTCAATACTTGCTTTTCGCAATGAAATTTCATCCTTTGAACGGTTTATTTCCGCATATGCCGAATTGATCGTTTCACGGCTTACCGCAATGTCCTTGTTAAGCTCCGCAAGCTGCTCCGTGATTTCCGTGGTTTCCTCCGCCGCGCTGTTCTTCTTGTCAAGAAGCTCGTTTCGCCTGTCCATAAGCTCCGTTATATCGCTCTCTATATGGCTGTTGCGCGTTTTCATTGAGGATACATGGGCGATAAGTCTTGCAACCTCGTCCGCTGTGTCCTTGAGCTGCGTCTCAATCATTTCAAGCTCCGCGTCATATGACGCGCTGTCGCTGCCCTCAAGTGATTCATTGAGCATTTTCAGCGTGTTTTCAAGCTTTAATATTTCGTCCTCGTATTCACGCACCAGCGGCACAAAGGACTCAAGCTGTCCGTCTATCAATGACATATCGTTATTTAAGCCGTCCCGCTCCTCCTGAAGCTTCTTTACATCGCGCAGCATTGCGGAAATTTCAGATGTAAGTGTCTTTATTTCCGTAGCTCTTGACAAAAAGCCGCTCTGCTTATTAACCGAGCCTCCCGACATCGAACCGCCGGCATTTAAAACGTCGCCTTCAAGTGTTACGGTTTTGAAGCGGTAGCCGAATTTACGGCTCAGCGCGATCGCGTTGTCGATATTGTCCACAACAGCAACTCTGCCTAAAAGCGACGCGAAAATACCGTCATACTTCTTCTCGTAATGTATGAGCTCCGACGCTATGCCTATAAAGCCCTGCGCGCGGCTTACCTCTCTTGCATTGTCGAGAGTTCTG
>JBJEIV010000346.1:0-1698 GCA_051877395.1 Candidatus Ornithomonoglobus sp. | reverse complement strand
GTTTCTATCCAGCTTCTTCTTCTCTCCGAAAGCTTTTCAAGCTGCGCGTTCATTATCGGGATAACCTTGTCAACCAACTCGCGCGAGTGTGTGACAAGCAGCGCCGCGCTGTCGGGGCCATGCTCCGCCTCGATCATCCAGTCGCGGGCAGCCTTTTCCGGGTCTGCCTTTTCGTCAGCTAAAACAATGATCTCTGACGGACCCGCCGGAAGTCCGGCGTCTATGCTGTTTGCAAGAACCCTTTTTGCCGCTGTGGCGTAGCTGTTGCCCGGTCCTAAAATCTTATGGCACTTAGGAATTGTCTCCGTGCCGTAAGCAACCGCGGCAACTGCCTGGATTCCGCCTACCTTATATATCTCTGTGATACCGATTATCTTAGCCGCGCAGAGGATAGCGTCGTCAACCTCGCCCTTCTCGTTCGGAGGCGTAACAACAACTATTCTCGGAACCTTTGCAACCACTGCCGGAATACCCAGCATACAGAGCACCGACGGGAACGAGCCTTTGCCGTGCGGCACATAAAGACAAACGTCAACTATCGGAGTTGTCTTTTCGCCCACCATAAGCCCGTCGTCTACCATTGTGAACCACATCTCCTCCGGGAGCTGCTTCTCATGGAAGTCATAGATGTTCTTATACGCGTACTCGATTGACTTTCTTGTCGTTTCGTCAAGTCTTGCGTAGCCCGCGTCGATCTCCTCCTGAGTGACCTTCATTGTGTCGGCTGTGAGCTGCACATGGTCAAACTTTGCCGTATATTCCAATACAGCCTCGTCCCCGCGGTCACGGATGTCATCCGAAACCTCTTTCGCAATTTTCATCTGCTCTGTAATGTCCTGTTCAGCGCGCTTCATAATGAAGTCATACTGCTCCTTGGTCATTTTATCAAGCTCATAAATATTCGGTGTCATAGTTCTGATCCTTTCGTTTATATATTTTAACTGTTAAGGAAATCCTTCATCTTCTCCTTAAAGCTTTTCTTTTTAACATAATTCTTGTCGTCGTCAAACTCTCTGAGCAGCTCCTTCTGGTTCTGGCTTAGATTTTTCGGAACCTCAACCGTCACGGTTACATACTCATCGCCGTTGCCCTTGCCGTGAAGCACGGGAATACCCTTTCCTCTCAGACGGAAGCGCGTGTTGGTCTGCGTTCCCTCCGGTATGTCATACTCAACAATGCCGTGAATTGTAGGAACCTGCAATGTTGCTCCGAGCGCTGCCTGAACAAAGCTTATCGGCAGATTTACATATACGTCATAGCCTTCTCTGCGGAATATCTCATCCGGTCTTACGTTGAAAATAAGCTGAAGATCGCCGTTCGGTCCGCCGTTTTCACCTGCGTTTCCGGCGCCGGAAATACGCTGTACCTGATTGCTGTCAATTCCCGCGGGAATATTGATTTCAATCGTCTTATTCTTTCTTACATTGCCCGTACCGCGGCATGACGGACAAGGCTCCTTAATGATCTTGCCCTTTCCGTGGCAGTTGGGACACTCGCTTATAACATTTGAGAAGCCGAACATCGTCTGCTTCCTCTGCTGAACCTGACCCGCGCCGTTACACTGCGGACAGGTTACGGGCTGCGTTCCCCTCTTGGCTCCCGAGCCGCCGCACTCGTCGCACTTCTCATTGCGCGTGATGCTTATCTTCT
Source organism: Candidatus Ornithomonoglobus sp. (assembly GCA_051877395.1). Classification (GTDB taxonomy): domain Bacteria; phylum Bacillota; class Clostridia; order UBA1381; family UBA1381; genus Ornithomonoglobus. The sequence continues at coordinate 48 of JBJEIV010000346.1, read as the reverse complement.
TCTTGCAGCCGAACGCCGCCTCTCTGAAGCTGAGGTTAATATACTGGC
>JBJEIV010000345.1:0-8233 GCA_051877395.1 Candidatus Ornithomonoglobus sp. | reverse complement strand
ATAAATAAAGTAAAGAAGGAAGCTGAGATAAATGATACACAGACCGAGAAGATTGAGAACAACACCGGAGTTGCGGGGCATGGTACGGGAAACAAGAGTGAGCGCTGATTCGCTTGTATACCCCATGTTCGTAACGGAAGGAAAGAATATAAAAGAGGAAATTGAGACTATGCCGGGACAGTACCGATGGAGTATTGACCGCATGGGAGAAATATTGCGGGAAATGCTTGACGCGGGAGTAAGGTCCGTTATGCTGTTCGGAATACCGGCGCACAAGGACGAATGCGGCAGCGAGGCGTACAGTGACAGCGGAATTATTCAGCGCGCGCTCAGATACGCAAAGGAGAACTATCCACAGCTTTATTATATAACCGATGTGTGTATGTGCGAATACACCTCGCACGGGCACTGCGGAATACTTGACGGCGGTTATGTGGATAATGACAGAACACTTGAAATGCTTGCAAAAATCGCAGTATCACACGCAAAGGCCGGCGCGGATATGGTGGCGCCGTCGGACATGATGGACGGACATATTGCGGCTCTCCGCAAGGCTCTTGACGAAAACGGATTTATAAATGTACCGATTATGGCGTATTCGGTAAAATACGCTTCAGCGTTCTACGGCCCTTTCCGTGACGCGGCAGGCTCGGCTCCGGCATTCGGCGACAGAAAGAGCTACCAGATGGATCCGCATAATATCCGCGAGGCAATAATTGAAGCGGAGCTTGATTATAAGGAGGGCGCGGATATTCTTATGGTAAAGCCGGGCATGGCATATCTCGATGTTCTGCGCGAGGTAAAGGTGCGCTTTAACAAGCCTATGGCGCTTTATTCCGTAAGCGGCGAATATTCAATGATAAAGGCGGGCGCAAGGCTGGGATATATAGACGAAAAGAAAATGATATGCGAGTCCGCGATATGTATGTACAGAGCGGGCGCGGATATACTTATAACCTACTTTGCAAAGGAAATCGCGGAGTATATAAAGGAAGGACTGATAGGCTGATGAGGACGGAGATTTCACAAAGACTTTTTGAAAGAGCGGTCAAGGTTATGCCGGGCGGCGTAAATTCACCTGTCCGCGCTTTCGGCTCGGTGGGAGGCTCGCCGAGGTTTATTGAGCGCGCAAAGGGCGCAAGGCTCTATGATATAGACGGAAACGAATACACGGATTATATCGGCTCATGGGGTCCTATGATTCTCGGTCACAATGATGAGCGCGTGCTTGAGGCTGTTATGAAGCAGATGGAAAAAGGTCTCAGCTTCGGCGCGGCTACGGGCATTGAGGTGGAAATGGCGGAGCTTATAGGTGAGCTTGTTCCGTGCGTTGAGATGATAAGAATGGTAAACTCCGGAACGGAGGCAGTTATGAGCGCGATAAGAGCGGCCAGAGGCTTTACCGGACGGGACAAGATAATTAAATTTGAAGGCTGCTATCACGGTCATGCGGACGCTCTGCTTGTAAAGGCGGGTTCGGGTGTAATGACCGCCGGAGTGCCGGATTCTGCCGGAGTGCCGGAGGGCTGCGCAAAGGACACACTGACTGCGGAATACAACAACCTTAAAAGCGTTGAGGATTTGTTTGCAGGCTATCCGGGAGAAATCGCCTGTATAATAGTAGAGCCTGTCGCGGCAAACATGGGCGTTGTTCCTCCGTCGGAGGGATTTTTAAAGGGGCTTCGTGATATATGCGATAAAAACGGCGCGCTTCTCATTCTTGACGAGGTCATAACAGGCTTCCGTCTCGGAATTGACGGCGCAATCGGGTATTTCGGAGTGACACCCGATCTTGTCACCTACGGAAAAATCATAGGCGGCGGAATGCCTGTCGGTGCTTACGGCGGCAGACGTGATATTATGAGCGTTGTTTCGCCCCTCGGAAAGGTATATCAGGCGGGAACACTGAGCGGCAACCCAATAGCGATGCGCGCGGGAATTACACAGCTTAATATTTTAAGGAATGAGCCGCAGATTTACGACAGAATCAACGCGCTTGGTGAAAGGCTCAGAGCCGGACTGCGCAGAGCAATTGAAAAAGCCGGACTGCCGTACACGGTAAACGGCATAGGCTCGCTGACCTGTCTGTATTTCTCCGACAGACCCGTTTATGATTACCAAACCGCAAGGGCGGCGGACACAGCGGAATTTGCGAAATATTTTAAGCATATGCTCAATTGCGGAAACTATATCGCACGTAGTCAGTTTGAGGCGGTATTCATATCCGGCGCTCATACCGAGGCGGATATTGATAAATTCATTGCGGACGCGGAGGAATATTTTGAGTGATGAAGAGAGGTTTAATTCACATATACTGCGGCGGCGGCAAGGGTAAAACCACCGCCGCCGCAGGGCTTGCAATAAGATGCGCGGGCGCGGACGGACGCGTGATGTTTTTTCAGTTTTTAAAGGGAAATTCGTCAAGCGAAAGAAATATTCTCAGCCGCATAGATAACATAGATGTTATTGACGGAATTGAAGATATGAAATTTGTATGGAACATGACGGAGCAGGAAAAGGAAGAAACACGCGGGCAATATCAAAAAATTTTTAATGCTATGATAAAAAAAGCCGGGGAATATGATATGATAGTTTTTGACGAAATTATTCCGGCGTTAAAATATGAGTTTGTAACGGAGGAGGAGCTTATCGGCTTTTTAAAGAGCAAGCCTAATAAAACGGAAATTGTAATGACAGGACGCGAACCGTCACAAAGGCTTGCTGAGCTTGCGGATTATGTTACCGAAATGAAAAAAATAAAGCATCCCTATGATAAAGGCATAGCCGCCCGTAGGGGGATTGAGCTGTAGGACAAATTATTGTATAGCGGCATACCCTTGCCCACCTCCCTCTTTGAGGGAGGTGGGCAAGGGAAATGTGTCGTTAAAATCTGATTGTAGTGAGGTGCTGTTTTGATACAGCGCCTATTTATATGCTCTTATTTTGACGGCAGAAGCTTGAAAAGTGACGCGTTCGCATATGCCATTGTTCCGGACTGAACAAAGAATACGGTTGAGTCAACAGGAGCGGTAATTTCAGTTTTTACCTCTGCGGTAAACGGATCCATTATCCTTGCGAGAACCTCTCCCTTGTTTACAAAGTCGTCCGCATCCACAAGACGTTCGAATATACCGGCTGTCTGAGCTTTAAGTGTTATGAGAGCGCTTTCATCGAATACTGTTGAAATATAGCCGCGGCGGTCATTGTACTTAATAATGCCTGCGTTGGTAAGAAAGTTGAGCACTCCGCGCACGATCACATCAATATTTGCCTTGTCTATTGTATCGGTTGAGTTGCTGAATACAGAGAAGGCTTTTGTATTCCATAGCTGCCAGTTGTAGTTAAGGGTTGTCGTATCATAAGGCTTCGGATTTCTGAGAACAACATAGGATAGTCCGAACAGCTTTGCAGCCTCAATATCCTCATAGCCGGTCTGCATCATTCTTACATGAGGCGCAAAACGACCGGGCAGGTAGTTGGAGGCAAAGTGAATACCGTATTTGTAGCCCTGAACCGCCTCAAAAACTCCCGCCGCGATCCTCTGGGTGGTTTCACCGAGCTTATAGCCGGGGAACATTCTGTTTACGTCGGTGTTGTCCGTAGGCCAGAAGCGCTTTTCAATATTCATTGAGTATGTATTTACCGCCGGAACGACCATAACAGATTTACCATCGGCAAAGCCGCCTGTTTTCTCAATATCTGTGAGCTTTTTTATAAGCGTGGCGCAGGCGTACATCTGCTGCATTTCATTGCCGCGTATGCCGCCTAAGATGCAGGCGGATTTTTCTCCGCTGCCGAATACGAAGCCGTCAACGCGCATTTCGTCGCGGTATATTGTGCTTAGCTTGAAAATAGTCTGTCTGTTCATTCTTCTATCCCTCCGAGTATTCTTGCAATAAGCGAGCCTTCGTCAACCACAGGATAATCTCTCAGCGTAAAAAGCAGTCCGTCGCACGGGGATTTGATTTTATGAAGAATTTCGCCTGTGAGAGGGCTTACAATATCACCAACATGCTCATCCGTATGTACATAGGAGTTATGAACGACCTTCGGAATAAATATGCCCGATGACTCGGCATTGATAAATTGAACCCTTTTATCATATGAGATAATCGGCTTTCTCGGCTCCGTAACCTCGCCGCTCCAGATGCCTAAATGCTTCATGAGTGAGAAAATGCCGTCTGTGAGCTGATTTCCGTAGCTCTGGGTAATTCTCATACCTACACCCATTTCAACGACGAGAACCGGCGTTCCGATCGAATTAAGAGAGTGGGCAAAGGTGGACTGCAATACCGTTGCGGCTTCGTGTACCCAGATAAAATCAACATTCAGCTTTTCCGCCAAGGGAACGAGCGTTTTCGCTGACGCGTGGTTAATTCTTACCTGAGGGATTTCGGTAAGGAAAATATTGCTTGCGTGAATATCTATTGCGGCATTCGAGCCCTTGACATCATCAATAACCTTTGCGGCAACATACTCCGACATGGAGCCGTCCTCATTACCGGGAAAAATTCTGTTCATATCAAGGTCGAATGCGGGAATACCGCGCTGGATCGACGCGATGCCGAGAGGATTTATTGCCGGATATATGTCAACAATGCCGGTAAGGCTCTGTATATTTTCCTGTATGCGCCGTTGAACCTCATAGCAGACATACTGTCCTTCAAGCTCGTCGCCGTGAATGCCTGTGACGATGCTTATTCTAGGACATTTGCCCTCCGGCATTGAAAGGGGCATTATTCTGTGTTTTTTCAGTTCAAGCTTTTCATTAATAGGAAGCTCGACCGATACTATTGTTTCAATCATTTTGTAAGCGGTTCCTTTCATTTTGGTTTGACTATTACGCTGATTTCCTGATTCTGCTGCGCAAGACCGTGGAATATTCCTTTTGAAACAATTGTGTCAGCGTAGTCTCTGCCGTGGGAAAGCTTTATATAGCTTTCGTCTATAAGCAGGTTGTTTGTAGGATCAAGTCCGTACCAGTAGCCGTTGCAGCATACCTCGACCCATGCGTGACTTGCGCCCTCTCCGATCATCATTCCCACAACATACCGCGCGGGGATGCCTGCCATGCGGCACAGGGAGATAAGAATATGCGCGTAATCCTGGCAGACACCCCGGCGTTTAAGCAGCGCCTGCTCCGCAGTTGTGGTAATATCGGTTGCTCCCGGAACGTAGCTCATCGTGTGGTACACGGTCCTCATCAGGTACAATGCGGCGGTGTAAGGGTCAAGCCTTTTTGCATATTTGCCGTACAGATTATACAGACGCGTGAGCTCAGCGCCCGGACGGGTAAAGGCCGAGCGGCAGCGGAAAATATCCGTAAAAAATGTATTCTCTGTTTCTGTATGCTCATTGCAGGCATAGCCTGTTTCAACAACACCCGAAAGACACGCGCGGAAATCAGCGTGTGCCTCTCGTAAGCAGCCATATACCGTTTTGTTCCCGAATACATCTGATTTATAGCTTTTTGAGCACTCGGGAAAAAGCTCAAGCTGTGAGCTCATTACGCGCTGGCGCTGCGTGTCGGGGGGCATACATTTCAGCGCGTAATGATGGTTCACTATGGGCAGACTGTAGGTCTGCTTCATGCTGTAGGTGAATTCAAGTATCATATCATAAAATCAGAAAATCTTTTCTGCCATTATGAGCAGATCTCCGTAGTTTACTTCGTCCTCCTCAAGCATCGCATCCAGATGCTTTAGCGGAGCTTTCTTATAGGTCAGTGTGCTGCGAACCAAACGGAATTCAAAGCGGTTTAGCTGTGTTCTCAGATCCTCGATCGGATGCTTTAAACGGATATACATGTCAAGACGCTCATATCGCTTACCCGCTTTTGTTATGTTTCTTGTGTTCTGTGTTGCGATTTCATCATCAAGACAGCCCCAGAATGCCAGAATATTATCCAGAACCTTCTGGAGGTCAAAAATAGGTGATGTGGACCGGCTTGCCGCTTTCATTGAGTCAATTGCCATATGAATGTACGCGAGGGTGTCAGTGCCGATCTCGTCGCGGAGAACGATCGCATTGTCAAACGCGTGATTGATATTGCTGATTATTGAGAACGGATTTGCTTCGTCATACGCGTAGCTGTAAATAAATTCTCCGCCTGAGCTGAAGTCGCCGGGAAAGCCTGTTTTTTCACAGACCTCCTTGTAATAGTCCGTTTCGGAGTCTATCATTTTGTCATAGCTTTTTATATAGTCCTTGAGCGAGGTGTAGGCTCTTTCAATATATCTGCCCAGCCAGAACAGCCGCTCTTTTTTTTCTACCGTGATAATACCCATGTGTCCTTAAAGCCTCCTCCTTGTGATGAGTTTACTATAAATGAATCCGGATTGCGCGAGAAGCGAGTGAGCCCGCTCTTCCATACCTTAACTTCTTTGCCGGCGAGAACAAAGGCTCTTAAATCCGCCTTTCGCGGTACCGGCTCGCCGTTTTCAAGAATATCGAGGTCGAGGAAGTCAATGACCTCCTGCGCGATGAAACGTCTCGGCTCTGCCTTTAAGAGGGCAATGAAGTCCTCCTTCTGCTGCTTTGACATAGTGTTGCCGAATACAACACCGTAGCCGCCTGCCTCCGCAACATCCTTCAGTACGAGCTTGTCGAAGTTTTCAAGCACATACTTCATATCCTCCTCATAGAACGGGAGATATGTGGGCGCGTTATTTGTGATACAATCTTCACCGAGATAGTATTTGACCATCTTCGGAACAAAGTAATATATACCCTTATCATCCGCTACACCGTTTCCCGGTGTATTAATTATTGCCACGTTTCCTTTGAGGTATGCGTCAAATATTCCGGGAACGCCTATAACACTCTCTGGCAGGAAATTCATCGGATCAAGATATTCATCTGAAATCCTGCGATAAACCGCGCCGACACGCTGTCTTATGCCGTTTCCGCAGTCAAGATAAAGAACGTCATCATCAACAAACAAATCCTTGCCGGTAACAAGCTCAGCGCCGGTTCTTTCCGCAAGATAACTGTGTTCAAAGAATGCGGCATTATAGCGGCCCGGTGTAAGAATAACATTTATTCCGCCGCAGTTTACATAGTCCATAGTCTCCTTTAGGAGCGCGGCATAGTCGCGGTTATCGGCAACAACGTTGCGTCTGAAGGTTGTAGGGCTTACTATTCTGCAGAGGTCTCGTGCGATAAGCGGATAGCTTGCTCCGGACGGGATTCTCAGGTTATCCTCAAGTATGTACCAGTCTCCTGTTTTCGCCTGAACAAGGTCAATGCCGGATATGTGGCTTGCGATACCCTTAGGGTGCTTAATACCGTCACATACCGCGCTGTAGCCTGATGATGAATAAATAAAGTCGGGAGGGATAACCCCATCCCTAACAATCTTCTTATCTGTGTAAATATCCTCAAGGAACATATTGAGCGCCGTAACACGCTGAATCAGACCCTTATCAAGAACATCCCATTCCCGCTTTGTAATTACTCTCGGAATAGGGTCGAACGGAAACAGCTGCTCCTTGAACGTTCCGTTCTTGTATATACCGAATCTTACGCCGTTTCGCGCCAGAAGCTCGTTTATCTGCTCGGTATGCTCATATAGCTCATTCATAATCAATCACCTTCCTGTAACCACCGGTACGTACCATATAAATACAATAAAAAAACGGTGTTTCTGCCCAGAGAAACACCGTTGCTTCATATAATCTTTATTGTAATCATATCTTACCACTTTTTTTATGGTTTGTCAATATCTATCATTAATTTTTTATCTTTTTATATATTCAAAAATTTTATGGTTTGTTGAGAAAAAACGTATATTCGCATCAAAATAGAGATGCGAGGTATCGCCTTCCTTTGACGCGGTACCGCCGTTTATTTTATTGCGTGAATCCCATGTGGTGTCAACGATGACCCAGCGGTTATCGAGATAAACCTCATTCCATGCGTGATTTGCCTCCGTGGCGGCGAGGTTGGTATTGTTCCATACAGTGTCTTCACCCTCAATAACCCCAAGGGCATAGCCTGTTACAACATTGCAGGGGATGCCTATTGAGCGGCAGAGCGAAGCGTAGAGGTTTGAGTAGCCGAGACACACGGCGCGCTTTGTGGAAAGCACCTCCGTTGCAACATATGGGGCGGTGTTTGTAGAACCGTTTATGCTGTCGTTGTCGTAATATATATTGTCACAGACCCAGTCATGGAGGATAAGCGCTTTATCGTAGTCAGTCACGTAGCCTGAGGTGATAGACTCTGCAAGAGC
>JBJEIV010000344.1:0-1704 GCA_051877395.1 Candidatus Ornithomonoglobus sp. | reverse complement strand
AGGGAGAGTGTTTCCGTTTCGGTAAACGATTCGGATATGGGCAGCGTGACAATAAACGGAGTGACTGCGGACAGCGCGGAAATAGTGCGCGGACAGACGGTCACCTTTAAAGCCGTGCCGAAGGAGGGATATGAGCTTGTGTGCTGGAAAGACTCGGAGGGAGAGGTTGTTTCCGAAGCGGAGACATACAGTATCGCGAGACTGTACAGCGGAGTATCACTCAGCGCAAGCTTTAAATCCTCCTACGGTGATGGGTATACCGTAACTCTGATAGACGGACTTACGGAGGACTTTGAGGGAGAAACGAACATTTTCGGAATAACAGAGAAATCAACTTTCACAAGCGATACTGTTTCGATTTCAGGCTCGCACTCAATAGTGCCGACAAGCGACAGAAACAGCGCAAGTATTTATGGAAATGTTCTGGCAATAGGCGTTGGCTCAACAACAAAATTAAGAGCAGGTATTGATCCTGTGACGCTGAATGAACGCCAGACGGCGAAAATCACGCTTGAAACGGCAAACGGTTATCTTAGCGGTAATAAAGCAGGATATTCTGTGGCGATACGAGATGGTTCCGATAAAGAACTTGTTGGTTTTGATTATGACAGCAGCAGCTGTAAAATAACCGCGGTCCGTATCGGCGGAAGCACGGTAACGACGAACACAAGCGGAGAGACTTTTGAGGCTTTCGGTTTTAATCAGGATAATGATATTCAAAGCCGTGATTTTACAAAACCGATCGATAATATACAAATAGAGATATGCGGAAATAAAAACGTCGCAGTGACCTTTAATCATTACAGCAAGGGAAGTCTTTCAAATACCTATTCGTATAATGGGACAGTTTCAGACGATAATATTTCCATTAAATCCTTTGAAATAATAAAATCAGGCTCTAATACAAGCAGTTATCAAAGAGCGAGCATTGTTGATAATATCAAAGCTTTGCTTATAACAGCGCCCGCGGAGGAGACAGACGAGCCGACGGCGGAGATAATTGACGGCAGCATGACAACCATGAACGGAACCGAAGCTTATGCCGATACGACCGCGACAGGCTTCTTTGCAAGAGTTATAACAAAAAACAGCTCTGTATCTGAGTTGGGCGTGAAGGTGGGAGAGACCGATAAAGGTACAAAGCCTATTACAACGCTGACTAATGCCGAAGCCGTATTTATGGTAATTGTCGACGGAGTGTCTGAAGCTGATGCTGATAAAATTGAAGTATATGTAAGATAATCGGAGAGGTGAGCGGAATGAAAAAGAATTTTACTGTGCCGGAAATAAACATAGCGGTATTTTCGGCGGATGATATTGTAACGACAAGCGAGGTGGTCGGTACGGCTGCATACAACGTGCAGCAGGCTCTTTCTCAACGACAGAGCGAATTGCAGATAGAGAAAGTTGAGGACGTGCTTAAGTTTTAATAATATGCAGACAGGATAAAACTTCAGGCAGGGCGTTTGCCCTGCCTGTCATTACAGCAATATATAACATGAGGCAGGGGGAATCCTGCCTCATGTTATATCAATATTATTTACATCGGGAATATACGATTTTACATATTTCTCCGGCGAAAGTCCCGTGCAGGCTTTAAATTCCTCCGCCATTTCGGTGACGCTGCCGAAGCCGCAGTATTTGTGAAGTATTTCAAATTTATCAAGCGGGCGCGTTATAAGCGTCAGCTTCATCTCCTCGATG
>JBJEIV010000343.1:0-1713 GCA_051877395.1 Candidatus Ornithomonoglobus sp. | reverse complement strand
GGATGCAATGGATGCGTTCCTTACAAGCAACGGCGGCGGTATGAACCTGTTCAACCTGTTCGATACCTTCACCGGCGGCGCTTTCAGAAATGCCACAGTGCTTGCAATGGGTGTTTCACCGTACATCAACGCATCAATTATCATACAGCTCCTCACAGTAGCTATTCCGTCGCTGGAAAGACTGGCGAAGGAAGGTCTTGAGGGAAGAAAGAAGATCAATAAGATCACGCGTTACCTTGGTATCGTGCTTGCGTTTATCCAGGGCGCGGGCTTGTATGTAACACTGTACAACATGGGCAGCGCGATCACAAACCCGAGTGTTCTTACATTCTTTGTAATCGTATTGACATTCACAGCCGGTACAGCGTTCATCGTTTGGATCGGTGAGCAGATTACGGAGAAGGGTCTGGGCAACGGTGTATCAATGATCATCTTTGCCGGTATCGTTTCAAGAATCCCGTCAGCGGCTCAGGCAGTGTTCAACACATATGTTAAGGGAACAAGCTACAGCGCAATGGGTATTATAGAGGCGCTTGTGATCCTTGTGGTAGCAATCGCTGCTATAACATTGGTTGTATTCTTCACAAACGCTGAGAGAAGAATTGCCGTTCAGTACGCTAAGCGCGTTGTCGGCAGAAAGATGTACGGCGGTCAGAGCACAAATATCCCGATAAAGGTTGCGGCGGGCGGCGTTATGCCGATTATCTTCGCATCATCAATCATGGCATTCCCGTCAACAATCGTAAGCTTGTTAAACGGCGGCAATGTTCCGCAGTCGGGTGTTGGCGGTACAATACTCAACTGCTTATCATCAACAGGTCCTGTCTGGACAACATGTATATATGGTGTTCTTTATTTCCTGTTGATAATATTCTTCACTTACTTCTATTCAACAATTCAGTTCAATCCGATTGAAATGTCGAATAACATTAAGAAGAGCGGCGGTTACATTCCGGGTATCAGACCGGGTAAGCCGACAAGTGATTTTATTTCAAGAATAACATCAAGACTGAACCTTATCGGTTCGCTGTTCCTTGGTATTATCGCGGTACTCCCGATTATCGTCGGCAGCATTACCGGCAACAGCTCACTCCAGATAGGCGGTACATCGCTCCTTATCATGGTTGGTGTTGCGCTTGAAACAGTTCAGCAGATCGAATCCCAGATGATAATGCGTCACTATAAGGGATTTCTTGAATAATTAAAAATAAGGTTTGTGCACGGAAGCGCCGGAGCATTGAATATAATGTTTTCGGCATTTCCAATGTGCAGATCCGAGCGGTTATATAGATAGTTCAGAGGTTAGTGTAAAGGCTTCAGCGAAATGCTGAGAAAGGCAGGAAAACTATGAAGTTAATTCTTATGGGAGCTCCGGGCGCAGGTAAGGGTACGCAGGGAGAAATTCTTGAAAAGAAGTTAGGTATAAGCACTATTTCAACAGGTGTTATGCTGAGAACCGCTATAAAAGAGCAGACAGAGGTCGGCAAGCTTGCGGAGAAATATATTAACGAGGGCAAGCTCGTTCCTGACGATGTCATTGTAAAGATAGTTAAAGAGCGGCTTGCAAAGCCGGACTGTGAAAAGGGATTCATCCTTGACGGTTTTCCGAGAACAACAGCTCAGGCAGCCGCGCTTGACGAGGCAGGCGTAGAAATTGACAAGGTACTCCTTATTGACGTTGCGGACGATAAGATAATCGAAAGACTTTCATCG
>JBJEIV010000342.1:0-8308 GCA_051877395.1 Candidatus Ornithomonoglobus sp. | reverse complement strand
AGATTGAGCCTGTTTACGACTGGTTGGAGCGCGAAACCTTTAATCAGATTGCACCGCTCATTGAGACGAGAATAGCGAACCTGAAAAAAATCAACTATGCAATGAGAGTTAAACCCAGAACGAACGAGCTTGACGACTATGCAAAGGCTGATGTTTCTACGGCAATTTTGCAGCATACGCAGGATGTAACCGACTTCAATAAGAAGAAAGATACAGCAATATGGTGGAATGAGCTGTGCGGCTCCTGTTTCTGGCTGTCATGGTGGGATACAAGCAAGGGTGAGCTGTATGCAACAGAGGATATTGTTTCACTTGATGCGGACGGCGTTGAGCGGCATGAGGAAAAGGCTTATTATCAGGGTGATATTGACTATGGATTGCTTACACCGTTTGAGGTTTATCCGGAAAGCATATTCAAACAGACAGTGGAAGCGCAGAGATCTATTATTCTTGAGCAAGTGAAAACGGTTGACGAAATATACGACCTCTACGGTATAAAGGTTCAAGGTTCATCTGTTGAAACCTTTTCACTCACTCCTGTAGGCTCCGGCGGCGGCATGGGCTATGAAAATACCGTTATGACGCTAGGTCACCGAACGATGGACGATGCGGAAAAGGTTATTACATATTTTGAGAGACCGTCAAAGCATTTACCTCACGGTAAAATGATTATCATTGTCGGAACGGAGCATATCGTATATTACGGTGATTTGCCGTACAGCAGAATACCGATTGTTCAGATGATATGCCGCGAGATGCCGGGACAGTTTTTCGGCAAGTCGGTTATTGAGGATTTAATACCCAGACAAAGAGCGTTTAACGGGTGCTTAAACCGTATTCATGAGTATATTAAGCGTATATCACTTGGCAATCTTATGGTTGCGGAAGGGTCTGTGAATATTGATGAATATGCCGATAACGGTCTCCAGCCCGGCGAAATGCTTGAATACAAAGACGGATATAATCCGCCGCAGCCTATGCAAAATGCGGCGCTTCCGAATGAGATTATGACGGAGCGGTATAACCTGAAAAACGATATGGAGTATGTAGCAGGCACCTCACAGCTTATGGTAAACGGCGCTACACCGTCCGGCGTCAATTCAGGTAAAGCCATTGAAAACCTCATAGATATAGACAGCACACGCTTGTCGCTCACCGGCGATTATATCCGCAGTTCGGTACGGGATTTGGCAATTCTGTGGCTCGAAATATATAAACGGTATGCAACAACAGACAGGGTGCTCAAATACGTCGGCTCCAATGACCTCGGCAAGGCTGAAATATGGAGCAATGAGGACATCAATTCATTTGATGTGGAATATACCACAGAAAATGAGCTTCTCAACTCCGAGGAAAATCAGCGGGAACAGTTTATAGAAGCATACAGAATGGGTGCTTTTACCGATGATAACGGCAATATTCCAGCAAGAGTGAAGCGCAAAATGATTGAGGCTATGAAAGTAGGACAGTATGAGGAGATCATGTCGCTTGATATGCTTCAGATACAGAGCGCGCAGAATGAAAACACACTGTTTGAAGAGGGTGTTGTTCCTGAGGTTAACGACTTTGACGACCATGAGATACATATTGATGAACATATGCGGTATGTGCTTCAGATGAAGTTTAAGATACTTAAATTGAAAAAGCCGGAATATGCAAAGGCTTTGGAGGATCACCTCAATCAACATAAACAAATGCAGCAAAATTCACAACAGGGGCAGATGTTACAGGCTATGCTTGCACAAGCCCAGCAAGGAGGTAAAGCTTAAAATGAATAATTTTGATGATGCGACAGCTGCTGCTGAGAGCTTATTCAGTAATCAGTCAGCAGAGTTGGCGCAGGCAGGAAACGACGGAGGCGAGGCAACCGATACTTCGGATATACCGCCGGAGGTACAGGCGCAGCAGTTGCCGCCTGATGCGGCGGCGCAGCAGCAGGGACAGCCCGCAGAACAGCAGTTCGGACAGGCACAGCCGGTTCCGGCAGTAAACAATCCATCTCTTGAACAGCAGCTTGCTCAGATGAGCCAGGACATGCAGGCAATGACCGAACAAAATACGCAGCTCCAGAGTATGGTGCGTGAACTTTCGGCTAAAAATCAGGAGCACATCATAAAAGATGCGGTCGAAATGCCGTCGCTTGACATCGGCGGTCTTGCGTTTGCAAGCGAGGATGAGCTTAGACAGGCGCAGACAAGCTACGCAAATCAGATGAGAGAGTACGTTATGGCGGGAATTAAGGACGATCCCGGCATAAAATCACTTATTGATGAGGCGGAACGCGGCAGACGTGAACGCGAGAAACAGCAGATGATTGAAGGGTTCAGGGGTGTTCCGGAGCTTAAAGGGTTTGAGGACAATTTGCGGAGAATTGATCAGTTTGTCGAAAAGAATAATGATATTTTTAGAGACGACACGCCAATGGACGTTAAGTACATCATAGCAAAGGCTGTTATAGACGGTGTAGATGCTGCCGGCAAAGCGGACAGCAAGCCGAGTGTGGATGAGCTTATGAATATTTATAACAGCAATCCCGAGTTCAGAAACGCCGTTGAGCAGCAGAGGCTTGCGGCAATAAAAGGCAGTCAGCAGGTGCCGCTGATGTCCGCTTCAAGCGGAGCGGCAAATGTTGCATTAAACTTACCCGAAAAGCCGAAAAGCTTTGACGATGCGGACACCATGACGAGAAAGCTACTCGGCAGAGGATAATAAACAAACGGCATAAGTAAAGGAGATGATAAAATGCCACAGTTATTAACATCTATAGAGGAAGCGCTTAAGGAATATTATCTTCCGGTCTGGAACAACCAGCTTGGGATTGAGCCTTCGGCATTCCTCGCAAAAGTAAAGAAGGTACCGGTATCATCGGATAAGATCGTAGCATCCGCTCCGATTGGTCTCTCAGGCGGCTTCGGCTTTGGAGCAGAGGGACAGAACACGCCGGCATCAGGAAATCAGAGATTTGCGCGTTTTATTACAGATACAAAGGATATGTATGTAAACGTAGAAATTTCACAGAAAGCAATCTCGCTTACAGGTTCGGCAGGCTCAATGGCTGACGCGCTCAAAACCGAAATTGACGCGGCGTATGCTTCTGCTAAGTGGAATGTAGGCAGGGCGCTGTTCGGAAACGGTACGGGTATTCTCGCAACAATAAAGACTGCCAATTCTACAGCAAATAAGGTTGTTATTGTTGATGATGTAACGACAATAAAAGAAGGTCTTACGGTTGATGTATATAATGCCTCAAAGACAAAGACCGGCGGCGGCTACAGAGTGGACGCAGTGTCAAGAACCAAAAATTCAAGCGGTTATTATGAGGTAACACTTGATACTGCCATTACAACAGTTTTAAACGGTTTTATTACGGTTCAGAACTCATACAACCGCGAAATTGACGGTCTTGGTGTTATCTTTGACGATACCATTACATCGATTTACGGACTCTCAAAGTCGGCAAATCCGTACCTCAAGCCGATTGTTGCGGACGCGAACAATCTCATCTCGGATTCTGTGCTCACAAGAGCGCTCAGAGAGTCGGATAGAGATAAAGGCGCAAAGGTAGATATGATTATGATGGGAGACAACGCGTATGACTCATATCTTGATTATCTCAGAACCAATAATATCCGTGTTGAGGAGAGAACCGGAGACCTTGAGGGCGGCTTCAAGTCAGTTAAATTCCTGCACGGCGGTAGAACCGTTGACATTGTTAATGAACAGTTTGTGCCGACAGGAGAAGCGTGGGGCATTGATACATCTGTAATGGAGCTTCACCAGACAGACTGGAGCTTTGCAGACCGTAACACAGGAGGTATCTTTACGCTTCTTGAAAGCCAGAGCGTTTACAGAGCGTTGCTGTTTAATTACGGCAATCTTATTTGCAAGAACCCGGGCGGCTGTATCAGAATTTACAACTGCGCCTGATAGATAAACAGACCATATAAAACAGAGGGAGGGACATATAAAGTGAATTATTATAATGCTTATATGTCCCTTTTGTTGTTTTAACGGCGCTTGCTGATTATATTTTAGGTGGTGCAGCTATGACTATACATGAAATGTACGAGAAGGTAAACCTCGTAATACCTCTCGAACAGAGACGTTTTTTTAATTACTACGAGGACAGCGTTGATGAGCTCCTTATAATGTATGATGGATTTGTGTTCCCGAAAGATACAGAATATACGCCGCCAAAAACGCTTGATGCAGACAATTCTGTACTGCCGTTGTATCACAACGCAATTGTGGATAATATTTTATTTCTTGCGGTAGCAGGCGGAGAAAATAATCAGATGTACAAAACAGAATTTCTGCGCAAATCAAGAGCGGCGTATCACAAATACTGGAGCGATAACGCAAAAGGAAAAAGGATAAAGAGGCTTAAATGGTAGAAAGGCGGTAACAGATGTTTGACAGCGGAATAACAGCAGCAGAGCTTATTGGAGATATACAGGACGAGGCGGATATTTCACTCGATATACCGAATAAACTATACGTTCAGTGGCTGAACAGTGTTGAGCAGCTGTTATACAGTGAGATTATACAGGAACAGAGAAGCAGAATAGTTGATCGTTATATGGGCATAACAGAAGAAGGACATGAGGTTAACGTAAAAAAAGAAATATCGTTTACTGATTTTTTAGAAGAAAAAAAATCAGACGAGGACGAAATGCGTTTTTCGGATATTGTCGCTGTTTATAATAGCGGTCAACAGCTCATCAAAGCAACATTTCAGGGCGCGGTATATAACGGCTTTGAAGATTGCTATTACTATGCGGCAGGCAAACTCGGACTGAGTATAAAAAACGCATCAGAAATTACCGTGATTTATAATGCACGTCCGGTCCTTAAGAGTTTGACAGTTGACGATGAAGTCGGAGATGGGAATGTTATGGTACCGGTTGAATTTATCGATCTTATTAAAGCAAAGCTGCGCGGCGAGGCTTATAAGCTTGCGAATGAGGATGTTTTGGCAGCCAAATGGCTGAATGACTATAATGTGCTGCTTGATACCTTTAGAGCATGGGCACAGGGCAGAGCCGCTCAGTTCGGGGAGTGACGGCATGGCAAAGAAGAAAGAAAATGAACTTACATATTTGCAGATGCCTCTCCCGCAGGGGAAGGGATATATACGTCTGCCGATTGTGTGGAACGGTATAAATTACCGTCAGGAGCTTGATACAGGGGAATTATCCTTTGCCGATAATATTTCAACCGATGAAGCTCCGTATCTTACACCGTGCGCAAAGCCGGTCAGACTTTCTGTTTTGGCAGGATGCACTAACAATCATGGTATTTATTATCCGTACTATACGGATGATGCAAGCGCGGCGGAAGCGACCGAGAATATCAAGAAGAAAAAGCAGCCGATAGGCTTGTTTAATGTAAACGGGACGCTTATGGTTATTTACACGGGTTATACAAGTATAAACGGTATAATAAGTAATGTCACAAACTTTGATATTATAGCGATTGACAAGGCAAATAATGCAATAAAGAGCATTACAACAGGCTCGTTTGGGGAGTATTACAATCAGCAGCACAGCGTTGTACAGTTTAATACATATCCTGATATTACTTCCGTCATAGACAGTGCATATATTCCGAGAATACTTGTTTTTCCCGAGTGTGTTTCACTTGAGACGATTATAGCGTTGGATTGGGCGTTAAACAATATGGGCGGAGGACTACGTGACGGAAAAGAATACGATTGTGACAGCTCATACAACCCGTGGGGATTTCCTAGCTACAGTGAAAGAAATGTGAAAAAGTACAACGGGAGAACGTGCCGATTTGTAAAAGGTACTTCATCAGCGAGTGATCCTGTTTATTACTATTTTAAATGCTCTGTATATGCCTCTAACAGTGAAAATTTTCTTAGATGGACTTATATTGCATCACTGGCGGATGCGCCGTCAGAGGATACGATCGTGCCGCAGTCTATAATAGGTATGCCTGCTATAGATTATGCAGCAGTATTTCAGTCGAGGCTTTTCGGTGTTGGTGATGGTAAGATATATGCTTCAGGCTATAATGATTATGCAAACTGGCAGCTTGATACAACAGATGATTATAATTCAAGCAATGCGTGGATGACAACATCACAGGCAAATGTAAAATCGACAGGCGATTTTACAGGAATAACAAGCTTTCAGAACCATGTTATTGCATTCAAAAAGGATTTTATACACGAGGTTACAAACACAAAAAATCCGTTCAGACTTGTTGATGTATATTCATCGGGAACGATAGATAATCGCTCCGTTCAGGAGGTCAACGGTAGATTGATTTTCGTGTCAGAGGGAAATGTCTATACTTATACAGGCACCACACCGAAGGATTTAGGCTATAAACTCGGAATTGATAAATTTTCGTATGCGGTTTCGGGTTCAGATAGCAGACGGTATTATCTCTATTGCGAGGACGGAGAAAATCTTGACGAAAACGGTTACGGTGAGGGACATTTCTTTGTATACGATACTTATACCGGCACATGGAGTGAGAGGTCACTTGACTGGAGTGGCTCCAGTGATATTGGTATAGCTGAGGACAGCAGCGACCTCATTCCGCAAACAAGGGTTATTTCATTCACAAACAGCCCTGAGGGGATGCTTGCTCTGAGGCAGGACGGATATATCTATATTGTCAGTAATACAGACAACTACGAAGATACGAACTGGGTAATAGAAACGGATATAATCTCGCGCATAAACTCTTCTTTATCATCTACAGCATATTCAAATATTGATATTAAACATATCCGCAAGATACAACTGCTCGCTGAACTTGCAGAGGGTGCGGAGCTGAGAGTTTATGTGCTTTATGATGATGAGGAATTTGATAAAAGCGCCTCATACTGCGTATATGACAGTGTAAAGCATGGAAACAAGCACGGTGTAAATGGCAGAAAGAAACGCGCGATACGCATTAAACTCAGACGGTCGGCTCATTACGGCGCTAAACTGCACATATGCGGCAAAGGCTATGTGAAACTATATGAACTTGAATTATTTATAGAGAGCGGCGGTGAACTGTATGTCGAGACCTAAATCATTAAAGCCGGAAATGAAAAATCCCGTTAAGCCAAACGGGAATGACAATTTGGCGACAAGGGTAACAGAGCTTGAGGAGCAGCTTGCGCGTATGAAACGCGATGCTGAAGATGTTTTTTATAACATTGACAGTGGAAACCTTGGCGAAGAACTGATTAACAGACTCTTGCAAATTGAAAATAACATAACAAGCATACAGAACAGACTGGTAAATATAGAAAGCAGACTTGCGGCAGTTGAAAACAGTTAGGAATGAGGTGGATAATAAATGGATAAATTCAGACGCTCTACGCTTGACGGTTTTAATTATGTATATGAGCGTTCAAAGGCAAAAGGAAATCCTATAGGAAGCAATGAGACGGTAATTATTCAGATGCCGAGAATAGCTGCCAATCAGCGTGGGGTAAACGATATTGGCTGGCAGTGTGACAGCAAATACGCTTTGCTTTATGCAACATTTTCGGAAAATCCGGAAAGCGAAAACGCTATGTGGACTATTGTTCCTGACGGCAATGCGATAAACAAGACAATTACCGCGCTTATGATTAAAAATACAGGCAGCGAATGCAGTATCTGCATAAGAGCTATATTATGTTAAGGAGATTGATACAATGAGTGATATAAATTTAGCGGCTAACGGCAATGTTGCATATACGGCAGCCGGCAGTTCGGGTACGGCGCCTGATGCAGAGACAATTGAAATGCTTGGCACTCACAAAACAAATCCGGTTCTTGACCACCCGGATGGGTGTGTTACAACTGAAAAGCTTGCCGATGGTGCGGTTACGCCTGAAAAGCTTGGAGCTATAGCAAGCCTCGATACTATCGGTGGCATTAAGATATACAGCAAATCAGTAAACGGAGTACTGACCAACAAAAGCGGATTGTCAGTACTCGATGATGGAAGTATGTTGGTTCTTTTGAAAGTGAACGGCGGTCTTGCGATTGACGGTGCGGGACAGCTGTATATTGCCGGAGCTACTGATGAAGAAGTTGAGGCGGGAACTGATACTTTTAAGCCTGTCACTCCGGCAACATTAAAAAAGGTGATAGAGGCGTTGAAGTTATATGCAGATGAAGAATATGGTACAGCTATTACCAACGGCAGAATTGAAATCGTTCCAGCTACTCAGACAGAAGTTGACAGCGGAGAGGAAAGCAATAAACCTCTAACCCCGAAAACCTTCCTAAATTCTGCTGTTATCAGAAAATCCGAGAGCTATTTGCCGCTTTTCGCAGACTTATTTTATTCT
>JBJEIV010000341.1:0-8317 GCA_051877395.1 Candidatus Ornithomonoglobus sp. | reverse complement strand
ATAGCAGTTATGTACAGGTGAACTGAAATCATAGCCTTGTGACAGACGCGTATGACCAAGCGATACGCGAGCTGTACGAAGAAATAAGGGACAATCCGAACGTACTCGGTTTTGTTGATATAGGACAGATGGCGGACGATAAAATGACCGCGGATGTAAAAGCGGCATATGACGCGGCAATTGAAAATGGCGCAGATGAAGAAGCGGCACGCAGTGCGGCAAATGCGAAGGCTGAGGACATGATTGCATGGTGGAAGGATTATAATCATTATTATGTAGATTTCTCAAATTATATTTTTCCAAATATAACAAAAGCCGTGGCTGAGCTTGGTTCGGCAATTAGATAGCTCCTCTATATGATATAAAAAAATGTAAACACGAGTATGATTTACACAAAACATTATACTCTGTCCCGCGAGCGTTTTCCTACTCCCTGAATATATTAATCCTCTGTATAACGAAGCTTACAATAGATTGTAGTTTGATCCAGAACACAACTAAATCGTCATGTGGATTATGGCATCGCTTTAGAGTATGAGTATATCCATATTCTTAACGGAACATATTGTAACAGATTCCGGTACAGGCATAGAGGATAAGCAGTCAGCGCACACAGCTGCAACGTCATGGCTCACTGGAGAGAAGGATGTGTCATCGGCTCATATTGTAGACCTCATTTTGTAGGAAAATTCATAAAATTGGATATAGAAAAAGACATTGCATTTTATTTCCCGCTCTCGTGCAGTGTCTTTTTGTTTATTCTTAATATATAGTAATCAATTGTATTTTTTATAAAATTATAGGTTGCGGCAACGGATAAAATGTGATACAATAAAAAAATCAGATAGAGACATGATTTTATAAACGGCATATGAGGTAGGTTATTTATGAAGTCAGAAATATCAAGCGATATTATTAAAGATGATTTAGCGATGTATATAGAACACAAATGGGTAGAAAATTATACCATTCCGGCAAACAGAAGCTTTATTCTTATTGCATATATAGCATATGGAAAAGGCACAGTAATAATTAACAACCAAAAGTTTGCAGTGGTTTCAAAGGATATTTTTGTAATTAATCCGGGATCTAAGGTGGAGTTTATTTCACAGGAAAGTGCGGCGGAGAATTACAATTTTGAAATCTATTATATACTTTTTGAAAAGGAATTTCTGCGCGGTGAATGGGAAAATTATGCGGAGGAATTTGTTGGGCTTGATCCGTTTTTTAATAACGATGGACAGAGTTATATAAAGGTGACAGACAATGATATGTGTGAAATACGCAATTGCATTGTCAGAATGATAAATGAATATTACGAGGATTCTCCGGCGAGAGACAGCGCACTTTTTGGGCATATGCTTTCTATGCTTCCGATAATTTTCAGACGGTACAATATAAAAGAAGAACAATTATTCAGTAAGAATACTCTTGTGGATCAGACAATACGGCAGATAAGAAATACTATATATCAAAATCCCAAGCCGGGTGAAATTGCAAGTCACAGGTTTGTAACAGTTGATCATCTCGGCAGAGTTTTCAAGCAGGAAACGGGAATGACAATTACAGAATATATAAACAACCTGCGTGTTGAAATTACAAAAGATATTTTGGAGAATACCGACAGGCGGATTGAACATATTCCGATTATTTTTAATATTAATCTGAAATATTTGCAGCATATTTTTAAGAAGTATACGGGAATGTCTATGCGTGAATACCGCTCAAAGCACCATTACCGCTGATATCGTTTTTGGAGCGTATATATCGAAAAAATGCCTTGTTAAACCTACGCCGATAATTTATAATATAGATATTAAATCTATTATAAGGAGTGCGTAGATATGAAACGGATATTAAGTTTATTTACAGCATTAAGCATTTTAATTATCAGTCTGAATATTTCAGTGTCAGCGGAAAATACAGCTGTTACAGGCATAGCGGAAACAGGCAGATACACATGGAATTTTGTATCGGGCTCAGCAAGCGAAGTATACGATATTTCAGATGAATACGCTGATTTAAGAGTGTCGCTCGGAAGCGGTGACAGTATTACAAGCGAAAAAGGAATATACTTTAGTGATTCAAGCTGTAAGGAGATACCTACAAATGCAGAGGATAGCAATAGATATATTTTAATCAAGCCGATATATTCGGGAACCGTTTATATTACAATTCAGTTTACAAATGCAACAAACAATGCAAAGGGAAGGATATGGTATAATGATTTTGGCGATGAAACTTCCTTTGATGATATTGACTTGTCAATACTGCAAAAAGGTATTGGAACACAGATAGGCAGTGATTTTACAAGCACAGCAGTGCAGACTTTATCTTTTGATGTTGACGCAGGACATATATATTCACTTCATACCTACAACAGAACGTCATATATATCGGAGTTGTATTATACATCTGATGACATTGTAGGCAAAACAAAAACACCGACAATTAAAACCCCCGTAGTGGCAACGGATACGGAAATATCGGGAACGTGTGTTGACAGTGCGGATGTAATGGTAAAAATAAATAACGGTGATGCAAAACAGGCAACTGTAACAGGCACGGAATGGAGTATATCAGGCTTGGCTTTAATCAAGGGTGATGTGATTTCAGTGACAGCAAAAGCGGGAGATTATAGAGAAAGTGACGCAGTAAAAACCACCGTTATTGCCAATGACAGCATATGCGCTCTTACAATAAACAATACGGTATATGGTATGGTAACATCAAACCAAACAGATAACGGCAGAATTACAAAAGGAGCGACAGTCATACTCACAGTGATGCCTGACGATAAGTATAAGTTGTCAAGTCTTACGGTAGCCGGCAACGCAGTTGAGGTTGATAAAAATAATCAGTATAGCTTTGTAATAAACGACGATACAGAGGTGACGGCAGTGTTTGAAGCGAAACCATATCACAGCATAACAATGCCGCAGGAAACAGCAAACGGAAGCGTAAGTATAGTAAGCGGCACAATAGATGATAACGGCGTTATTAAAGCTGTTGAGGGTGACAGGGTTATGATGTCTATAAAAGCTGACAGCGGTTACAGAATAAAAACTCTTACATATACGACCGAGAACGGAGAAACAAAAGAATTTAAATACGGCAGCTTCTTTGATATGCCTACAAGTGATATTACAATCAATGCCGAGTTTAAAAAAGAAGATATAGTAAGCTACGTTGACACTTCATTTAATACATATGACCGTATTACTCTTATGGTAGATGATAAGCCGTTTTTCTTTAACGGTGTACAGGTACGCCCTGATAACGCGGTAGACCAGCTTGGATTTACATATGACCAAATAAGAGAAATGTATTTGCAGGCAGGCAAAGATGGATATACGGTTGTAAACTCGCAGATCAGATGGCGTGATGTCCAGCCCGATAAGGCTATTAACGCAAACGAGACAAACTATGTATCAGACGAAAATATCACATATATAACCTTTAACAATATTCCGCAGATAGAGGACAGCGGCGAATATGCGGCGGTTAAATTAAGATTATACTCGTCAGCGGATAAAGATACAAAATACACGGTTTACGGAGTAACAGACGGTCAGATAGATGAAACTTCTGCGGTTATATCACCCGATTGGGATATGGTATCAGCCACAGCAGACTATCACAGCGTAAATGTTGCGGAATTTGTAAATGAACACAAAAATGACGATTCTATTACCTTTGCGGTTGTGCCGTCAGACGGCGCAAAGATTACAATAGACAGAGCGTCAATTCCTCCGCAGCTTAAATTATCGCGCGACGATATTTATGATTGGACACATCTTGATAAAATTCTTGATTATGCATACGAAGCAGGAGTAAAATTTGAGCTTTTATGGTTTGCTACAGATACCTGTCAGCAATCACATGAGGTAAGAGTGCCTTATTATGTTCACGAAAATTATCAAAAGAGCCTTAAATCAGACGGTACACCTGCGAGAAACCTTGGTGCGGACAATAACTTTATAATGTGTAAAAATGATCTCAATTTAAGAGCTAAGGAAAAAGAGGTATTGGAAACTGTTTTTGACCATATTGCAGATTATACTGCCAAAAAAGGCTATGGCTCGCTTGTAGTAGGCTGTCAGGTGGCGAATGAAACGGCGGTAGGCAGACTTCATTCGGGAACAGACGAGGATAAATATTTCGGACACTGCTATTGTGATGTATGTATGGAAAAGCTCGCAAATTCAAATAGCGAAGCGGCTTTCAGAGAGGACACCTTATGGGAATACCTCAACAATTTAAGCTCGGCGGTTAAGGAGTCGAAATGCTCCGTATGGACGCGTGAAAACAATTATATGACAACAGATACAAATGTTCTTGCATATAACGAGCAAAAGAGAAGCACAACAGGCACAGACCTTGATTTTATCGGACTTGACCCGTATTCAGTAACAAGCGGCGCAGATCATGACTACATTTATAGCTTTGGACACGAAACCTGTACCTATAAAAATCATACATATAACTATGCGCAAGGCAAAAATCTTCCGATGGCAATGGAGTACGGCGGCAATAATCAGGATTTGGACGAAAGTATTATCGCGTGTATAGCAGGCGGCGGTTATTTGAATGTATATGAGCTGCTGTCGGGCAAAGAAGATTTCGGAACATACGTTGCTACAAGAGATGATAGCGGAAACGCGACAGGATTTGAAGCAAGAACAAGTTATACATATGCAAGTGACAGTCCGTATAATTGGTCAGAGGAAAACTGGATTGACAGAGTGAGGAACATGAACGCGATGCTTAATAAGGCGCAGTATCAACTGGCAACTAAAAAGGCTGACGGCGCAGGCGGCGATACGCTGATGTTCTTTAACCCGAAATCAAATGAAACAGCAACATCTACAAAGAATATACGCGCGCTTGATGTTACATATAACACAGACAATAACGGCGTTGGTATTGCTATAGAGGAAAGCGACAAGGAAATTGTACTTATAAGCACTAAGGCTTCCGAGTTTGTTGTAAATGATGTTAAAGAATATGGAATAACATCAGTTGAAACAGGATATTTCAGCGGCAGCGAATGGGTAAAAGAAACCGAAAAAGCATATACGGCAGACAACGATAATATATCTGTCGCAATGGACGCATATGAATGTGTAAAAATCACAGTAGCAGAGAGCATTCCGAAAGCGCCTGTTATTGAAGCAGTCAGCGGAACAGCCGAAGAAGGCAAATACTCTTGGAACTTCGGAAAGCCTGTTGAAACAGAGGGCGCAGGTACATATGATTACAGCGATAAATATGCGTCAATCAGAGTCGCGACAGGAAGCGGCGACAGTCTGACGCAGGAAAAAGGACTGTATTGGAGCGATTCAAGCTGTAAGGAAACCGACAGTGCAGCAGATAATAACAGATATATACTGATAAAGCCGACATATTCGGGAAGAGTTACATTAAAGGTTCAATTTACTAATGCATCAAGTAATGCCAAGGGAAGAATTTGGTATAATGATTTAGGAGCTGATAAAGCTTTTGACTCAGCTGATTTGACAACATTGAAAAAAGGTGTTGGAACTCAAATAGGCAGTGATGTCACAGATACCTATATAAAAACGCTGTCCTTTGAAGTTGAAGCCGGACATATGTATTCGCTGCACACATATAACAGAACTTCATACATTTCAGAGATGTATTATGAGTCGGACGATATTGTCATAGTATCTTATACGGTAGAGGCACAACAGCAGTTCTCAGGCGAGACATATGAAGGCGAGGCAACAGCTGCCGTATTAAATGTGACAGCATCGGACACTATTGATGGTATTTCCGTTACATATGGTGATACTACTAAGAAAATTAGCACCCAATTCACAAACACTGCTGTACAGATTGGCATAATTGTGCCCGGACTTATCACGGTAGATACAAGTACATTCACGGTAAGTGAATTAAATTAAATAAGTACAATGTAATTAATCTGAACTTATTCAATTGCGAATGTCTGCATTAAGGACATTATTCAATATAATTATTTAATGCAGACCATATGATCAAGGAGGTAATTAACGATGAAAAAGCAGTACAAGAAGCCGTCAATGAATATATCCATATTCTTAACGGAAAACATTGTAACAGATTCCGGTACAGACACGGGGGATAAGCAGTCAGCGTACACAGCTGCCACGTCATGGCTCACTGAAAAAAATGTGTCATTAGAGAATATTGTAGACTTCGTTTTGTAAGAGGATTCATAAAATAGGATACAGAAAAAGACATTGCATTTTCTTTCCCACTCTCGTGCGGTGTCTTTTTGTTTATTCTTAATACGTGTAGTAATACTTAATGTTAAATATGTTGTTGAATAATATGTATAATAAATTAAGAAAACTTAAGGAGGATAAAATGAATATAAGTGTTAAAAGGGACGGACTGACTTTACGAGGAGATCTGCTCAGACCTAATAATGAAAAAAGTCCTTTGGCAATAATATTTCACGGCTTTATGGGTTCGCGCGGTTATGATAAATCACATATATTCTGCAAAATAGCTGACGCTCTGCTTGACAGGGGAATTGCCGTTGTAAAATTTGATTTTGACGGTCACGGCGAAAGTGACGGAGATTTCTCAGATATGAACGTTTACAGTGAAATTCTTGACGCGGCAAAGATTATGGATTATGTGCGCGGACTGGATTTTGTAACGGATATTTATATAATTGGTCATTCTCAGGGCGCGCTTGTCGGAGGCATGATTGCGGGATATTACAGGGAGTATATAAAAAAACTTGTAATGCTTGCACCTGCCGCGACTATTAAGGACGACGCGCAGAAAGGCTCTTGCTTTGGAATACCGTATGACATATATAATATTCCCGAATACATTACAATGACCAATGTGGAAAAGGAAAAATTTAATGTAGGCGGTTTATATTTCAGAATTGCGCGCACACTTCCAATATATGAAACCACTTCAATGTTTGAGGGCGAAACACTTATCATACACGGCTCTGATGATGAAGCAGTAGGAGTTATCGGCTCGAAACGATATAAAGAATGTATGAAAAATGCAACTCTTGAAATCATAGAGGGCGAAAATCACGGATTGAACGCATTTGCGTGGAGTGATATTGTGAAAAGAGTAACAGATTTTTTGGTATAAGATATTAAAACAGATAAGGACGGTAATTGAGTAATATGATTAATATTCTTGATTTTGGAGCGGACGCAAGCGGTATGACGGTTAGCACGGCTGCGATACAGTCAGCTATTGACAAATGCGAAAAAGGTGATTGTGTGTATGTACCCGAAGGTATATACATAAGCGGAGCGCTGTTTTTAAAGAGTGATATGAGTTTATTTATAGAAAATGGCGCAACTATAAAGGGCAGTGATAACACAGATGATTTTCCTGTTCACACATATCGTTGGGAGGGACGGAACACCGAGTGCTATTCCTCATTGATAAATGCGGGTATCGGAACAGAAGGTGTTCAAAACCTTGTCATTGAGGGCGGCGGCGCTATTGATGCAAACGGAGTGACGCTGTTCCATAAGGAAATGAAAGAGAAAAAGGGCGCACGCGGACGCGCAGTGTGTATACAAAATTCATCAGATATTATTATACGCGAAGTAACAATCCGACAGTCGCCGGCGTGGTGTCTGCACCTCATAAACTGTCGTAATGTCAGTATTGATAATATAAATATCCATACGAAATACGACGAGCAGGGCAATCTGTATGAGGACATATTTAACGGTGATGGCATAGACTGCGACTCGTGCAAAAACGTACATATTACAAACTCGCTTATTGCAAGTCAGGACGATTGTATAGCAATTAAATCGGGGAAGGACGCGGAAGGCAGAGCCGCAGCAATGCCGAGCGAGAATATAATTATTGAAAACTGTCGTTTTGAAAGCGGTTTTGGTGTTGCAATTGGCAGTGAAATGTCCGGCGGAGTCAGGAATGTAAAGGTGCGCAACTGTTATTTTTATAACACCTTCAGTATCGGCAGTGTTAAGACCTGCCGCGGACGCGGCGGAGTAATTGAGGATGTTTTGTTCGAGAATGTCGAGCTTTTAAACACGGATACGGATTACAGCGACTGTAAGTGGTTTAGGGGCGGAATTTATGTGGACAGTTATTACAGCTATGATACAATTTCCACAGAAACACAACCTATAACCGATGGGACACCGCTTATTAAAAACATTACATTTCGCAATACAAAAGTGGACACCTGCGGAGGAAATGCCATATATATTTCAGGACTTCCCGAAATGCACTGCCAAAATATAACGCTTGAAAATGTGTCCGCTGTCGGCAAATACGGAATGAAAGCATATTT
>JBJEIV010000340.1:0-8346 GCA_051877395.1 Candidatus Ornithomonoglobus sp. | reverse complement strand
CCCCATTGTTTAAAGTTACAAATTCCATAGCAAATTCCTCCTTATCTATGTTTTATTTATATGCTTTACCGACACAGCGGGCATCATAAGCGACGTTCCTATGCGTATAATTTTTTCCTCCGTCTGCATTGCGTTATCAGCTCGGACAAGAGAATCCTTTGAATACTGAATTATATATTTGCGTCACCGTAAATTGAGGCTCCCGCCCTTGTAAGCTTAATTCCCCGGTGTGTCCTCTCAATTGTTAATAATGTAATTATTATAAATATTATAACAGTTAAAGTAAACTTTAAGTCAATATGGCTTGAAGAAAATTCATAAAAAATTTACAACTGCTGTGATACCGCCTGTTGTATGACTCTGTCTGCTACTGTCGGTATACCAAGCGGTCTCTGTTTCCCGTTTGGCTTTTGTATATATACCCTTCTTACAGGCTGTGGCTTATGCTTCTTTACTTTTATCTGTGAACAGATTTCTCTGCCGTGTTCATAGGTGACTACCCGCGGCTTGACTTTCACCTGCAAGATATGCGCCATGCCCGACACACCTAGAAAAACAGCGCCCAAATTAATGAGCGCTGTTTGATACTTTTGATTATAATAATTTAGTTTTCTAATACATGATTTCTGAAAATCATTCTGAAAATCATTCTGACAAACGGTCCTACAAAAAAAATTTGCAAAAAATACGCCATAGGAAAACATATTACAGCTGTTGTAACCCATTGTACAAACCAATTCGCAGTGAAACCATTATGTAAAAATGTTGCGATAAGAGTAATCACCGGAACAATGAATACAACCGTAAAGGATTGCATTGCCAATATCATAAAAATGGGTTTGTCTTCCTCAGGCGATATTATCCTTAATGAAAGCCGTTGAGCTAATTTTGTAATTATGAAGAAAATCAGTAAAAAAACTATAATGTATTCTATCCACATTTCTTTTAAAGCAAGATAAAAAACATTGTAGGTTAATTCACCGGCGCTTAATGCAATACTGTATGTTGTCATACAATAGACCATACAAAACACCATAATAATAGTAAAAATGAAACTTTGAACCTTTGTTTTCGGCATAAATATAACCTCCTGTTAAAAAAAACGACATTAAATATTGCTAAACCATCAGACATAGGTCTAAGCGATATTTAATGTCGTTTACGTTTTTATATAATTTTCTATTATATTTTAGCAGATTTTTCTTTTTTTGTCAAAGCTCAATTTAAACAAAAATCATTCAAGTTTCGTATCGTCACTGTACACATTGTCCTCATTTATGCTATCCTCAAAATTAAAATCGTCTGCCTGCTCCGGCTTCGACGTTCAAGCTTAAGTGTTTATACTTATGAAAAGAAATCTTTGCGAAGTACAATTCCTTCCGGCTCACTTAACCCCTGTTCATATAGCTTAAACATATCTGTCGAAATATAAATAATACGATCTTTTTCTACCACAGAAACACTGACCATCTTTTCTTTACCGTTTCTCACCTGCGGAATAAACATGCCCACTGTTTTCTTACTCGTATGCATTTTAAGCTTCCCATCATACGGAACCAAATAACACCAGCCATTAATGGCGCCCTTCACCGGAAGATCAATTGCATTCTTTCTCAATCCCTCAGGGATAAGTGTTTCATCCAAATCATATGAATCAAGCTCTACTGTGGATTGAGGTTCGCTATTCTGCTTTTCATGAGATGATGCTGCTATAGCGGAATCGGAATCTGCTGAGCCATTATGTATCTGGACATCGACCGCCGCATCTTCTGTACGTACTTCATATTTTTTTTCAGGCAATCCATAAACATTTACACTTTGGTGACTTGTTGAAAAAGTATTATTCTCCAAATATTTTGAGTTATCAAACATCAACTCTTCCAAGTCCGGTGAAGAAAACTCATTCCACGCATCAGTGCTTCGAATTAGGCTTTCCACTCTTTTAACCAAACGAAGATTATTAATATTCTCGGTATTATCATCCGGCATCACAATAAACAAATAATCTCTTGCTCTGCTAATCGAAACATTGATGATATTTTTCTTGTTCAAGAACATCTCCTTGGAAGCAGAAATCGCAGGCGGAGTGTTAAATACAGCAAAAATAATATCGCACTCATCTCCCTGGAATCCGTGTATAGTTCCAACCTGTACGTCAACCTCTTTAGGAAGCTTTTCTGATGCAAGTAATTTATCTATTATATCAGCCTGCGCTCTATATGGAGCAATGACACCAATTCTAAACAAATCTCCCGGATTATTTTCAGCAATTGCGCGTGACAAATAGCTTACATATTCAAAAGTGAATATTGCTGAATAAACCTGATAAGAACTGCTATGCTGCAATCTCTTACACCGGTAAATACTTTCATATTTGCTGACCGGAAATTTTATAATATTTAATGTCTCGATTCCTAAATCATTACCGACATTTAACTGTCTCTGACTCTCCGCACTACGATGATGCTTAAGTATTCCTCCATATGCAAAATTACTGAATATACCTCCAATATCCGGTACGCTGCGATATTGTGTTGTCAGCAGATTAACCTTATATTGATAAGGAATAGTATTTGGATTTACAAAAGAATCCAAGTGAACCATTGTATATATATTTTCATTTTTCCAAAGATCTATTGATGTAATAGGCTCAAGCTGGAATGGATCACCGGCAATGATAAACTTCCTTGGAGTCTTTTTATAAAGCGGAAATACAATATTCGCAAGCGGAATCATTGATGCCTCATCAATAACAATATAATCCCAGTTTATTCCTCGGAGAAAAATTCTGGTTCCCTGCGGCATAAAGAAGTCATATGGGAATCGAGCAATGGTTGTTACGGTAACATTCTTTGATAAGGTTCTGATATCGAAGGTCTTATCGCGAAATACTGAGCTCTGCTCAATTTCCTCATCACCTGTTGCCCCAAAACGCACAAGCCAATCATTATACGATTTGTCTTGACCTGAAACCTCCATAATTCTTCGAACCAAGACATCTGCTGATTTATTCGTTGGAGTAAGAACCAGCACCTTGCACTCCCTGCTATTCTTTATAATAGGAAGCAGTACGTTTTTAGCAAGATATGTTGTTTTTCCCGTTCCCGGCGGACCAAAAACAAATTCAATATTTTCACACAGATTTTCCTGCATGTTGAATTCATATTCATACTCAAGTTCTGCAAACTGATTACGGAGCTCTTCCAGCAAGAATGCAGGGCTCTTTGCATCAATTGTTGCTAAAGCTACTGAATTCAAATCTATACCTTCAATATCTTCACTGTTTTTCATTTTTACACGAAGAGTGTAGGATTGGATGCTTGCAACTTCGATAGCGACAGTTTTTGTCTGATCTCCCATATGCAAGACTAAAGGTATATCTGCCAGATCCTCCATGAACTGAGGAATGTATCTGTTTGGATGTTTAAGTACTAATGTTCGCTCTGTATCAGGTTCTCTTTCCACTTTTGCAAAGCTTATTGATACTTCTCTGCTGCCCGAATTTGCTTCTCCGCTGTTAACACTTTCCATTTCCAGCAATGTGGTGAACCATCCATATGAATATCTGTCTGCTTCGTGCGCCCTTCTTTGTAATTCCTCAAAGTAAGTAATCTTATCAATTTCTGCTGCGCTCTTCTGTTTTGCGCGTTCAATTTTCTTAATGTAATTAACCGTAGATGGCATGTATTCATCTTCATCTGTATCATCATCTTCTGCGAATAGCTGAGATGATTGGGCTAACGGTCCTTCTTTTGTTTTACGCGCAATATCTTTTATTACATCTGATGTGGTTTTACTTAATTTTTTCTTTTCACGCGATGAAAAAAGAGCATTATCTTCATCATCGTCATCAAAAAGATGCTCTATATCTTCAGTTTCAGGGTCATTTTCTGATTCCATCGTCTCCTTGGATTCAGACATATGTTCCTGTTCTGCTGCGTGTCTTCTGGCTTCTTTCTGACGCTTAAACTCTTGAAAATCTTCTAAATCTTCTAAATCTTCTTCATCAATTCCGAGAGCTTTTAATTTATCAGCAAATTCTATCTTTTTTCGCTGAGCATCAGTTAAATTGCTGTCATCTTCAAATTCAGATTCATCTTCAAAGTCTTCTTCATTTGTAATATCTAAAATAGAAAGCAAGCTTGCGGCTCCCTCTTTTTCCAGACTATATATTGCTGACAATTCATTCTGTGAAATATCGTCAGCAGAAACAAATATACCTTCAATATTTACAAGCCATGCCCTTCTGGTCAAAGCCGTTTTTGTCGTAGATGCCTCATAATCTGTTCTGAAGTTATAGCGTCTATCAGGGCGCCATCTGACTGTTTTATTTAATAAGTTAAAATCGAGCCTGTTGCTTTCGGCTAATATACATAGCTGATCCCACAGAAATACTGACAATTCTGCATCCTTTGTGTTTTCAACTTTATATATTATCTCTTTAAGTCCGTCTATAAATTGTTCTGAATATTGCGTATAAACTCCATCATTACTTTCTATGTATGTGGCAGGAGTTGACTTCACTCCTAAATCCGTCAAAAATGAAACCAAATACTTCTCGCGTTCTTTACCAACCATCTCTTTGTAACCATCCAAATCAATAAATCTTGTCAATGGCTTGCTCGCAAAAAATCGAAGAAGCTCTTCTGTCGGCATATACAATTCGGACGCTTTTCCCCTGTATGCTGTTTCATCCTCATAAAAAGTAAGGAAAGCGCACTCCTTTATTAAATCAATAAATTCCTCGATTTCCTCAGTAGGGCATTTGCAATAATAATTGAAGAAAATCATAAAATGAGGATCTGTGTCAATAGCGACTCCATCTTTATACTGCGGCAGAATGATGGTGTAAATCTGATTTTTCAGCGATGGCTGCTTGATACCAATCTGCTTTATAAATTCGAAAGTATCTTTGTTTTCTAATAATTCCTGATTAACAACTGTACAGCCTTCGACACCCTTCACCGGAAGAAATAATATCAATTGTTCATCCTTATCATATGCTGCAACCGCTTTTTTGTTTTGATCAAGGAAGATGGGCTTTTTAATTGATAATTCTATTCTGCCTTTTGTTTCTGAAAGCCATTTATAAAATTCATGTAACCAAGAGATATCCTGGGACTCAATAAATTTTGAAGTTATTCCTTTTACGATCTTGCGAGTACATCTGACACCACGATTATAAAAGAAATCTCTTGTTCTGCCGTTTATAATCGCATCTTCGTTTAGACTTGTCTTAACCAGATTATCAATATACTCAAACAATGCTTTATTGTTTCTCTTCACCTCATCACGACCTAAAGTCACAAATACCCATTGCGCGTCTTCATTATCTGTAATGTCAGCCAACTGCGCATTTGAGAACAACTGCGCAAGCTGCGGCACCGCTGCCCAGTAAGCATTACATGGCATTACATAGTCACTTGTTGACGGAAGAAGCGCGGTCTCCTCGAATTTCTTTTTTATTGACTGATAAAACGGCAAAAACGACACTTTGCGCTTATCATTCGGATCACTAAAGGAAGCCTCATCAACCGGAATAATATTTACAATATTATCTTCAATTAAGCGCACAGACGACTTCAGTCCTATATCTCTCAATAGCTCCAGCGCATCAGCAGCTAAAGCCGCAAGCCGATTAATCATTTTATCATTATGAGCTACACCCGCACGTATTCCTTCTCTGCTGTCTGTCAGCAAAAAAGGCGCGTGCAGAATGAAATTCAGCCCGGTCACTTCTTTTGTTGGGAAAAAGCAAAATGCCGGTTCATTCACTGGTTTCAGACGACCATTCTTATCCATAAAAAAGCCAACCGAATATCTGCGGCTGCACTCGTCCGATCTTGAAAAAAGCCACAAGCTCTCATCATATATTTCATCACCATCATTCTGCATTAAAACAACATGCTCTGCTATTGTATCTCCTGATATAATGGTTTCTTTTATATTCTTCCCATACAAACCTAAAGTATTACCAAACTCAAATTCAATATCTTTAAGGTTAGTAAGAAACAGTAACGGAAAAGAAAGGTTTTTAAGCTTGTCAGAGATATCGCTGTATGCCTTAGACGCATCTCTTTCCATATTGTCGAACGGAAACACAAACAGTGTTTCATCCTTCCCTCTTCCCGGGAAATCAGCTTCAAGCAGTATAGGAACAATAAAACGCTCTATCCTAAAGCTAAAGCCGGGATCATAAATATGTGGTGTTGATGTATATTGAAATACCGCCTTAAAGCCCACGCCAAATTTACCGATAGAGGCACCGGTTTTATTAGAATTATTAATTGATGTAATAGCGTTAATATCGCCAAGTGTTTTATTATCAGAATCAGCCTCTTCATTAGCAGGATTTGAAACAGAAAAGTGTCTTGTTCCATTGTGCGCAAAAATCAGTCTGTTTTCTTCCAAAATAAATCTGGCTTTAGTAGCGCATGCATCATCGGCATTCTGCAGCAATTCATATATAAAGTGCGCCTGGTCAGAATATTTTTCTACAACGCTATCCTTGTATCCTCTTACCGCACGGCGTTCCAGAACATCAGCAATTTCAGCTCTGTCTTTAGATAACGCTGCAAAATAAGCCTTTTCTTGTCTGTTCATTCTTACATACCTCTCTTCCTGAGCAAAATTATCCCCTCAACTACTTATACAGATCAATGAGAGCTACCGCATCTGCTGTAAGGTCATTGCCCTCATATGTGATTAACAATTTACCCGGGAAATGCTTCTTATACCAAGCTTCTTTTTTATTCCAGTGCGCCATATATTTCGGATCATTTGTCCTTCCTACATGCTCCCAGTAATACTCTTCTCCTCTAAATGTAACCGTGAAATCAGGTAAATACATTGTTCCGTCCGGAGCATATAAAGGTTCTTCATACCTGAACGGAATATCCCTGTCAACCAGAAGATTTGTTATAATTGCCTCTGATTTTGAACGCACAAAATACTGAGACAATGTAGAAATCCTCTTGCCTGACTCATACCAATTTGAACCGGAATAAAGTACAGCATCCGGCAAAGGCTCAAACTTAAACACTGAAGAATTGATTTTTCTCACAGCTGATTTTTCTGCATGACTCAGCGTTGTCAGCGTGCTTATATCCTGCTGAATGAAAATAGTCACTTTCTTCTGCGCGCGGGTTATAGCCGTATAGATCAGCTCCATTGACATCAGATGACTTTCTCTGCGCGGAATAACGATATAAACATAATCAAATTCGGAGCCTTGAGCTTTATGAACACTTATTGCATATGCCAATTCAAGATTGTCTGCTGCCTTTTGCTCCGGTATCCATTTCCCTTCCGAATCCTGTCCCAGATTTTTGCCAAAATTGTATTTGAGTCCTTTTCTTGTTTTTCCCGAAAACGAAACCTGAAATCGTTTAACATTTCCTTGTTGTTTATATTTCGACCGCTGTCCTTTATCCAATTCATGAACCATTGAAAGCCCTATCTCGCCATTAAATATTTCTGATTTAATATTTCTTCCGGAGCTCTCTTGATATGCGTACGCCGGATCGGATTGAGGACGATTTTTGAGTTGAATTACCTTATCAAAATAACCGATACCATCCAGTTGTCTCTTGCTCCATATCGCATTAAATGTTTTTTGCATAAGCGTGTTCAATGATACTGTTCCATAAAATTCACCCCTATATGGAGAAATAACCTGGATAATCTCAGGATTACTCTTTCTGTCTTCATCGCGAATCATCTGCTGCCACAGCTTATCAACTGTAACCCGGTCTGATCCCAGCTTCATATGTGTGTATTCCTGCATATCACGAATCATCACATTGGTAAGAACGTTTTCAAGCTCTTCCTGCTCATTCCAGAAATACACTCCAAGATCTTCGTCTATATCTCCATTACCGTTTTCTACTATGCTTTCAAACAAAGCTTCTCTTTTTGCTTTCAACTCAGCGGCTGCGCTGCCATCCTCTGATTGCTGATGCTCCTGAATAAAGATATCAGCCAGATCCAATATCCCATGCCCATTGCCCTCAACGGTATTGACAAGCTGACGAATATTGTCGGTCAGGGTGCCGACATTATCAGGATATTCTTCATTGAGCCATTCGATAGTATCTGCAAATACTTTTCCCCTTCCAATCGGAGGTAATTGATTAGGATCACCAATAAGAATCAATCGTTGAATGCTATTCCAATTGATTGATCTCATCAATGCAGCAAACAAATTCAGATCAATCATTGAGCATTCATCAATAATAATCGTATTTACATCTTTACTTACTGCCCCGCCTGAGCGTTTAAGGTTTAAGTTTTTATTCATCCACCCATACTTTGCAAGATGCGAGTGTATTGTTGATGATTTTTTTC
>JBJEIV010000339.1:0-8376 GCA_051877395.1 Candidatus Ornithomonoglobus sp. | reverse complement strand
CGGAATTGTTTTTGCTGAGCATGTATATTCTGCAAATACATATGCAGGCGGTTTGATTGGTTATAGTAAAGGAGCGGTATCGGATTTATATTCCGATTGTGCTGTTCCCCGAGGAGGGTATTCGGGCGGTCTGATTGGTTATTCATCAGCTGCCGTAAGCGACTGCTATGCTACAGGAAATGTGGGCGGTTATAACGCGGGAGGTCTTGTCGGTTATTCCTACGGATGTTCAATAAAAAAATGCTATGCTACAGGAAATATTGCAACACTGAGTTTTTCATACGGAGGTAACGCGGCGGGCGGTCTGGTAGGATATATGTATGCGGGGAGCGTTCGTTTAAGCTATGCGACAGGAAATGTTGAACCATATACAAACGATGAGGGAACGACATATAAATTTAAATACGGAGGCGGATTGGTAGGATATGCTTATAGTTATTACGACAATCTTATAATAGAAAATTGCTATGCTGCCGGCTCGGCAGAGGCAACATCAAATGCCGGAGGATTAATTGGATACTGCTACAGATATGTTACTAGTTATGCAATTAACATTACAAACTGTTATTCGTTTGGACTCACATATGCATCAACAACAGGAGGTTTGATTGGGGGATCTGGGGGATATGCTGATAGTGGCAGTAAGCCAACAGTGACAAGCTGTTACTACGACAGTCAGACAAGCGGATGTACCGATACGGGAAACGGTTCCCCGAAAACAACCTCGGGAATGAAAAATCAGCTCATATATGATGGCTGGGATTTTGAAAACATATGGGCAATTGATGAGTCAGAGCTTATAAACGATGGTTATCCATATCTTCAATGGGCATTTAACAGCAGCGTTAAGCTGACAGGGATCACACTTGACAGAACAAATGCGGAGATTAAAATGGGGGAAACCTTAACGCTTACACCGACCTTAGAGGGTGAGAATGTAGAGGATATTCCGCTCACGTGGACAAGCAGCGATAAGGAGATTGCAAGTGTAAATACCAACGGAGTTGTGACCGGAAAGAACATGGGTACCGCTGCTATTACCGTATCTTGCGGTTCAATAAAAGCAAGCTGTAAGGTCACGGTATTGGACAGCACGGTAAAGGTTACCTCAGTGACATTAGACAAGAGTGACGCGGGCATTGTCGTAAACGAGACGGTTCAGCTTACCGCATCCGTACTTCCGGAGGACGCGACGAACAAGGACATAACATGGACATCGACAAATACTAATATAGCTTCCGTATCTTCATCGGGACTTGTAACAGGCGTTGCGGAGGGTACGGCGCAGATACGCGCGGTATCCGATTCAAACAGCGCCTGCTATGCGGTATGCGATGTAACGGTGGCAAAACAGAAAATCCCGGTTACAGGGATTGAAATGAATGCGAGTCCGTTTGGAACTCCGTTTGAGGTAAACATCGGCAGAACGCTTATTCTCTCACCGACGGTAAAGCCGGAGAATGCAACAAATAAAACAATAATATGGACATCAAATGATGAAAGCATCGCAAAAGTTGCAAACGGTGTTGTAACGGGAGTTTTCGAGGGAACAACGACGATTACGGCAACTACAGCGGACGGAGGCTACAGCGCAAGCTGCACGGTAAAGGTCACAAAACCAACTGTGTATGTTACAGGTATCGTGATTAATGCGGAGCAGCTTACAGTAAATGTAAAAGAAACAAAGAAGCTGACGGCGGCGGTGACACCTGCTGACGCAACAGATAAGACGATATCCTTTAAATCAAACAACAATGCGATTGCATCGGTATCGGATGACGGTACTGTTACCGGAGTTTCGCCCGGTACGACACTCATTCAGGCAATATCTGACACAAGCTCGGGCAAATTTATCGCGTTCTGCACTGTAACGGTGCCGAAGCCCGTGGTTGAGGTTACAAGTGTAAAGCTCGACAAGAGTGCCGTGGAGATTGTGGAGGGCAAAACCGTTCCGGTAAAGGCTGTTATAAAACCCACGAACGCGACCTATAAAAATATAACGTGGTCAACCTCGGATGAAAGCATTGCCACTGTTTCACAGGACGGCTATATCACAGCGCAGGGTGTGGGCGAGGCTGTCGTTTCGGCAACGGCGGTAAACGGCGTGAATACGGTGTGCAGCGTAACGGTGCTCTCATCTGATACTCCGGCTCAGCTCAAGGTTGAGGACGCAACGGTAAAGGCAGGCAAGCAGGTTGCGATAACGGTTTCGATAGCTGCAAACCCGGGAATATCAACCTTTAACTTCGACCTTACATACGATAATACAAAGCTGTATCCGGTCTCATATACAAAGGGTGATGTGCTTGAAAACGTGAACGTGGTTACGCCTTTGGGTTCGATGTCATTTAAGGACAAAACTTCGGTGCGGTTTTTGTGCAGCACAGCAGACTCAAAGAATATGGATTCGGACGGAGACCTCATAACGGTGGTATTCCAGACACTCAGCGGTATTGAATACGGTGAGGAAACAATAGGTATTGTTCCCGCTGCGTTTACCAATCAGAATTATGAATCTATAAATCTGCAGGAGGATAACTGCACCTTAAATATCACCGATTATATAATTGGTGATGTGAATAACGATGACACGGTTGATTTGAAGGATTCAATGATACTCGGACAGTATATCGCAGGCTTCGGCGTGGAGCTTACGCCTCAGGGCAGAAAAGCTGCTGTGAGTATTTATCCTGATGCAGGCGACGATATCGAAACAGCGGAGCCATCGATAAATGATTTTCAGCATCTGTTCAGATATCTTTCCGACTGGCAGGTTGAGCTTGGTAAGAAATAACGAGGTGTGATATGAAAAGGTTTATTTGTACAATCATGGTCTGCATATTAACGGTAATGGGATTTACCGCAACAGCTGCGGAGAACGGAAAAATTTTTGCCGGAAATGTCAGCGCGGCGCCGGGGGGAATTGTGCGCGTTGAGCTGAACATCGAGAACAATCCGGGGATGGCAATCGGAAAGGTAAAGATAGGCTTTGACAGGGAAAAGCTTGTTCCGTCTGCTGTTGAAAAAGGAGAGATTCTTAACAACTGCTGGCAGTTTACCTCAAATATTGACGATCCTAATACCGATGCCGCGGAACTGGATTTCATAACTGTTTCGTGGATGAATATGACCGACATTACAGGTGACGGACAGCTTGCGGTTATTGAATTTACAGCAAAGGAGGCGGCATCGGGTGATACGGAGATAACTGTTGAGATAAACGAGCTTGCCAACTCAGCGCAGCAGAATATCACGGCGGACTCCGCAAACGGAACCGTGACCTTTACGAAAAGCGGTGATAATGATACCAATGAGGATATTATTCTTGCCTTTTCGGCTACAACTGTTACCAAAA
Source organism: Candidatus Ornithomonoglobus sp. (assembly GCA_051877395.1). Classification (GTDB taxonomy): domain Bacteria; phylum Bacillota; class Clostridia; order UBA1381; family UBA1381; genus Ornithomonoglobus. The sequence continues at coordinate 5,021 of JBJEIV010000339.1, read as the reverse complement.
CGGATACAGCTATAGGCGGCACAGTAAATGTGTCGGTGTATTCGAAAAATGATATTAACGCATCATTTATCTATACGATATATGACGGAGACGGCGTACTAAAGGCAGTAAGCGTTAAAAATCAGCCTTTGCGATCCGGCGTGAATGAGGTCGCTCTCGGTGGGCTTAGTGCTGAAGCGGATGCAAACAGGGCATATGAGGTTAAGGTGTATATGTGGGACAGCATGACGGGTATGAATTCTTTGACGGATAAGCCGATTGTAAAGGTTTATCAGTAATTATTAAAGAAAACGCGGGATGAAATATCCCGCGTTTTTTTTGAACGTTAATTTATCTGTGCAATTTTACAAAAAATTTATTGCAATAGGGATAAATTTGTAGTATAATATATAATAAGTATTAATGTATATGTATGGGAGGAGGAATGTCATTTAATGAAGATTTGTGTATTCGGAGCGGCCAGCAACGAAATAAACCCGCATTATATTGATATGGTTGAAAAGCTGTGCTTTGAGCTTGCGCAGGCGGGGCATGAGCTTGTATTCGGCGCGGGCAAAAACGGGCTTATGGGCGCGTCTGCAAGAGGCTTTAAAAGAGGCGGCGGAAAAATAACGGGGGTTATCCCGAACTTTTTCCGTGATGAGGAAATAGAAGCGATATATGATGAATGCGACGAGCTTATTTTCACCGAAACAATGGGAGAAAGAAAAAAGACAATGGAGGACATCGCAGAGGTCTTTATTGTCGTACCGGGCGGCATAGGAACCTTTGAGGAATTCTATGAGGTGCTTACGCTGAAGCAGCTCAGACGGCACGAAAAGCCGATCGCGCTTTATAATATTGACGGCTATTTCGACAATCTTATGGCGTTTATGGAGCATTGCACGGACGAGGGCTTTATAAAGCGCGGCTGCCGTGAACTTTATCTGTGCACGGAGAACTGTGACGAAATGCTGCAATATCTGAAGAATACAGAGCCGCTAGGCTATACTGTAAGAGATCTTAAAAACAGTTAAATATTAAGAGAGAAAAATATAAAATAAAAAGGAGAAAACAAAATGAAACCATTTATGGACAAAGACTTTATGCTGACAAATGAAACAGCAAAAAAGCTGTATCATGATTACAGCGAGAAGATGCCGATTATCGACTATCACTGTCATCTTGTACCGAAGCAGATGCTCGATGATGAGCCGTTTGAGAATATCACGCAGATATTCCTCGGCGGAGACCACTACAAGTGGAGATTTATGAGATCGTGCGGTCTTGACGAAAAGTATATGACAGGCGACGCGCCGGCTAAGGATAAGTTCCTTGCCTTCTGCGGCTGCCTCCAGTACGCGATCGGAAATCCGCTTTACCACTGGACCCACCTTGAGCTTCAGAGATATTTCGGTATCTATGATGTTGTTACGGCGGCAAATGCCGAAAAGATATGGGATGAGGCGAACAGAGTTATAAAGGAAACAAAGATGAGCCCGTCAAAGCTTATCAATCAGTCAAACGTTGAGGTTATCTGCACAACGGACGACCCGGCGGACAGCCTTGAATACCATATCGCAATCAAGGCTAAGGGACACATCAAGGCAAAGGTTCTTCCGGCGCTGCGCCCCGACTTTGCTCTTAATATCGACAAGGAAACCTTTGTTCCGTATATAAAGAGACTGGAGGGTGTTGTCGGCAGAGCGCTCCCGACCTTTGACGAGCTGGTTAAGGCTTTGTATGAGAGAATTGATTTCTTTAACGAGAACGGCTGTAAGGTATCGGACCACGCTCTTGACGGCGCTCCGTATAAGGAACTGACGGATGATGAGGTAAACGCGATTTACGCTAAGGCAGTATCGGGCGGCGCTGTGACCTTTGATGAGGCGGAGGGTTACAAGACAAAGCTTCTTCAGAAGCTTGCCGCTAAGTATCATGAGCTTGGCTGGGCTATGCAGCTGCATATGGGCGCTCTGAGAAACAATAACAGAAGCATGTACGAAAAGCTCGGCGCGGATATCGGCTTTGATTCGATTAACGACTACAACATCGCCGAGGGGCTTTCAAAGCTCTTAAATTCCATGAACGAAAAAAATGAGCTTCCGAGAACCATTCTTTATACCTTGAATCCGAAGGATAATTATGTGCTCGGCACAATGCTTGGCAACTTCCAGAGCAGCGAGTGCGCAGGCAAGATTCAGTTCGGCTCGGGCTGGTGGTTCAACGATCAGCGCGACGGTATGACAGAGCAGATGAAGGCGCTCGGAAACCTCGGCGCGCTCTGCAAGTTCGTCGGTATGCTCACCGATTCAAGAAGCTTCCTTTCATATACAAGACACGAGTATTTCAGAAGAATTATGTGCAACCTTCTTGGAACATGGGTAGAGAACGGCGAGTTCCCGCAGGATTATGAAACGCTCGGAAAGATCGTTGAGGACATATCATATAATAACGCTAAAAATTATTTCGGATTTTAAAATACATATAGAAAGGAAATAAAAAAATGGAAAGATTACACAGAGAAACACCGTGCAGGCTCACGGAGAGAGTTTTACAGTTCGGCGAGGGAAACTTCCTCCGCGGCTTTGTTGACTGGATGTTCGACAGACTGAACAAGGAAAACGGCGGCGACTTCGGCGTTGTTGTAGTACAGCCGATCAATGCAGGTCCCGTTGTCAACTTCCTTAACGAGCAGGATGGTCTTTATGACCTTTATCTCCGCGGTCTCATTGACGGCGAGAGAGTTGAGGAAACAAGAGTTGTTGAGTGTATCACAAGAGGCATCAACCCCTACACCGATACGGACGCGTTCTTCGAGTGCGCATTGAACCCCGATCTCCGCTATATAGTATCAAACACAACAGAGGCGGGTATCGAGTACAAGCCGGGTCAGAGCGCTGATGATTTTGAAAACAACACCTTCCCGGGCAGACTTACAATGTTCCTTAAAAAGCGCTTTGACGCGGGACTTCCGGGCTTCCTTCTCCTTCCGTGCGAGCTTATCGACAAGAACGGCGCGGTTCTCAAGGAGTGCGTATTAAAGTATGCCGATGATTTCGGCTACGGCGAGGAGTTCAAGAAGTGGGTTGAGGAAGAAAACTACTTCACAAGCACCCTTGTTGACAGAATCGTTACAGGCTATCCGCGTGATACCGCTAAGCAGATGGAGGAGGAGTACGGTCATCTTGACAATGTAATAAATACCGCTGAAATCTTCCACCTCTGGGTAATCGAGGGCGACAAGAGGTTTGCGGAGGAGCTTCCGTTTACCGATATAGGCATCAATGTTATCTGGACAGATGATGTGGCTCCGTACAAGAAGAGAAAGGTAAGAATCCTTAACGGTGCGCATACAATGAGCGTACTTGCGGCGCGTCTTGCAGGTCTTGAGTCGGTAGGCGAGATGATGAACGACGAGGACTTCATGGCATATATCAATAAGGGACTTTTCGATGAAATTATTCCGGTTCTCGATCTCCCGAAGGAGGAGCTTGAATATTTTGCAAACGCCGTAATTGAACGCTTCAAGAACCCGTTCATCAAGCATCTGCTTCTGAGCATTGCGCTTAACTCTGTATCAAAGTATAAGGTAAGAGTTCTTCCGTCACTTCTCGAGTACAACGCGCAGTTCGGAAAGCTTCCTGAGGTCCTTACATTCGGTCTTGCGGCGCTTATCGAGTTCTACAAGGGTGATGAGGCAAACGACGACGCGGAGGTTATGGAGTTTATGAAGAACGCGTCGGTTGCGGAAATTCTTGCAAATACAGGCCTCTGGGATACAGACCTGTCATTTATGGAGCCAACAGTTTCAGCTTATGTTGCAGACATTGAAGCTAACGGTGTAAGAGCAGCGTTAAAGAAAATTATCGCTTAACCGGAGGTCAGCTATGAACCTTAAAATACATAAAAACGACAACGTAGCCGTAATGCTTGACGGTGAAAAGCGCGGTCACAAGGTTGCCCTGCGCGACATCAAGGCGGGCGAGGATATTATTAAATACGGCTATCCGATAGGACACGCGCTTGAGAATATAAAAGAGGGTGAGCATGTTCACACCCATAATATAAAGACAAATCTATCCGGTCTGCTTGAATACAAGTATGAGCCGGTCAAGGTGGAGGAGCCGGAAAGAAAGCGCGGAACCTTCATGGGCTATAAGAGAAAGAACGGCAGCGTGGGCATCCGTAATGAAATCTGGATCATAAATACCGTAGGCTGTGTGAACAAGGCTGCGGAAAGAATCGCAAAGCTTGCAAATGAGCGCTACGGCGATTTGTGCGACGGCATATTTACATATGTTCATCCGTTCGGCTGCTCACAGCTCGGCGATGACCAGGCGACAACACAGGCTATTTTAAAGGGTCTTATCAATCATCCGAACGCTTCGGGTGTTCTCGTGTTCGGTCTGGGATGTGAGAACAACAACATTCCTGTATTCAAGGAAGTGCTAAAGGAATGGGACGATGAAAGAGTAAAGTTCCTTATCGCGCAGGAAAGCGATGATGAAATCGAAGAAGCGCTTGAAATAATCGGCAGTCTGGCGGAAAGAGCGTCAAAGGAAAAGAGAGAGGAATGCGATATTTCCGAGCTTGTGATCGGTCTCAAGTGCGGCGGCTCGGACGGCTTCTCAGGTCTTACGGCAAATCCGCTTATCGGACGTCTTTCGGACAAGATCAATGAATACGGAGCAAGCACAATTCTTACAGAGGTTCCTGAAATGTTCGGCGCGGAGACAATTCTCATGAACCGCGCAAAGGATGAGGAAACCTTTGACAAGGTTGTTGACCTTATAAATAATTTCAAGGAATACTTTATGCGTCATAATCAGGTTGTATATGAAAATCCGTCACCGGGCAACAAGGCGGGCGGCATAACAACGCTGGAGGACAAATCTCTCGGCTGCGTTCAGAAGAGCGGCGGCGGCGCGGTTATGGACGTTATCGCAATCGGCGAGCACGTTAAGACAAAGGGTCTTAATCTGCTTACGGATATTGTGACTGCCATTTTTCCTTGAACTCAATCAGCTTTTCCATAGCGG
>JBJEIV010000338.1:0-1728 GCA_051877395.1 Candidatus Ornithomonoglobus sp. | reverse complement strand
AAATACAGTGCTTCATAAGACAAGTCCCGACAGGGTAGGGTATGTATTGGTAGACGGCACGCTCGGGGCGAGAAGCACCTATACCGGAATAGGCGGTATGGTTTTGACAACCGCTAATAAAAACGGAGATGATTCATCATATTATAGAGTAGCTTCTGTGTCTAATGGCTCGGAGGATATGTTTCTTCAGACTCAGATTTCACAGTTCTCGACCAATAGCAGAGGCGCGTATATGCAGTTTAATGAGACATATACAGCCAAAACGGGGAAGGATATAGTTCTGGCATTCAAGCTCAGAGAATATAATTCTGGTGGTACCACATATGATGATACCTTCAGTATCGGCAATACAATAATTAATATGCATGATATCGGCGCGACATCAGACGACTGGCATAATATTAAGGTTGTTGTTACAACATCGGGAACAAGCGTATATCTTGACAGCAACACAGTGCCGGTTGCCGCCTCATCGGATACATCAATCAACAAGATAGCATTTCAGGCTTATGTAGACGGTGTGGATCCGATCGATACACAGCGTTCCGGTGAGAATCCGATAGGATACCCGACCTTCTGTTTTAATGATATGGTAATATATGAAGCTTCCGATGGAGTTTTGTCAGAGGTGCCTGAGGCGGTAACTCATGAGGAGGCAACGGCAGCCCCGACGGCAACACCTTTGCCTACCGCTGAACCGATTGAAACTGAAGTTACAGTTGATTTTGAAGGCGACAGTGATTTTGAAAGCGTTGGCATAACCACAACAAATCACGAGGACTATACAGTTATTGGAAAAACTAATGATCCTGTAGTAAGCAACAATACGGTTCTTTGTGTAGGACATAGTTCGACCAAGGATACAGCATACAGTTATGCGACATTTGATTTAAGCGCTTTAACAAAGGGAAAGTCGCATGTAATTCTTGAGTATGATTTATATGGTGTAGATAATCCGTCTGATATAGATGAACGTTTAAAGATTATTCTTCAGAGTGGTCCGCTGGACGGTAATACGGCGACCGCATTGTCGGACGGGCTTTTCAGACAGGGAAAGGTAAGCAGCAATACAATTCTGAACTTTACACTGAATACATGGGTACACACTACAGTTGACATGGATTTTGCCACCGGTATAGGAACATATAATGTAACAAAAGCAAACGGAGTATTAGTTGGATCCGGAAATATAGAGACCGATATTAAGGAATTAACAACAATGAGTCTTGTTTCTTGGTCACCGGAAACCGCATATCTTGATAATGTGGTTATAAAAACGGGTGGTGTCATGGAGATACCTACGGCATCACCGGAACCTCCATCGGAAGCAGAAGGCTCTTATGTTTATCTGATGCCTGAAGATGCAAGGGAGGAGCTTACTGTCTTTACAGCTCCTGAGGGAGAGGGGCAGCAGGTGCTGAATCATAGCTTTGCAAAAGCCGCCGCAGCGGAAGAAACGGTTGACGCATATTCAACAAAAGCAAGATCAAATTCAATTTATGCCGCATTTGATGTTCTCGTAAACGCAGGAGACAAACTTTTGGTAGAGGCATATAATACACACAGTACTAAGCTTGGTACAACCTTTATTATTCAAGGCAATGATGACGGAACTGCGACAGCGAGCGCGCTTGCTGATAAGGGTGACTCCGTGGCAATAGACGGCAGTCTTGTCTGCGGGACATGGTACAGGGTAAATATTGAAATACCGCAGGGCGGTGTAAATGA
>JBJEIV010000337.1:0-1731 GCA_051877395.1 Candidatus Ornithomonoglobus sp. | reverse complement strand
GTCTTGCCGCCTGTCTTGACGGTTCAGAAGAACGTGGCGTTATTTTTGGCACAGGCGTTTATGAAGCGGGTGAAATTAAAAATACTCCCGCGTTTGTTGAAGCCTACAAAATGGGATTAAATGTTTAGGAGGTATCTGCGATGAAAGAATTAAGTGTGTTTGAAACAGGTGAAAAAAATGATGCGTTTGCAGAGTTTTTTACGGGGCAGAGTTATCTTAATATGCTCTCAACAAATCAGGTTGGCATTGCAAATGTGACTTTTGAACCGAAGTGCCGCAACAACTGGCACATACACCATGCAAAGAGCGGAGGCGGTCAGATTTTGCTTGTTACGGCAGGACGCGGCTACTATCAGGAATGGGGCAAGGATGCCATTGAACTGAAGCCGGGTGATGTTGTGAATATTCCGCCTGAGGTCAAGCATTGGCACGGTGCGGCAAGAGATGAATGGTTTCAGCATATAGCAGTGGAGGTACCTGCCGAAGATGGCTCAAACGAATGGCTTGAGGCAGTGTCCGACGAAGATTATGAAAAATTAAAATAAGCAGAATTTATAAACCGGATAATGGATGATAGTTAATGACTATCGAATAACAGTAGGTGTGTGAAAATCATCATGAAAAGAATAGTATCAATTTTACTGATATTGATTCTATCAATGTCAATGGTACCCGTGAATATGAATCGGGAGGGTTAGCATATTGGCATGAGGACCCGTCTATTGCTATATTCTATGATCACAATTTCGACAAAACTGTTGTACCGGTAATCACAATAGGAAAAATACTGAACGGACAGGAAAGCTTTTTTGAAAACTATTCAGGCGAAATAACAATAACAAAGAGATAGTATAATGATGAGGAGGATTTTTCGATGAAAAAAATATTATCAATTATCATGACATTGGCGTTTACGCTGTCAATGGTAACGGGATGCAGCGCTGCTGATGGCGGCGGGGAGGATTTTACCCTCACGATGCAGATAGGCAACCCTGTTATGACAGTAAACGGCACAGAAAAAAATATAGACAACGAGGGTACTGTTCCTGTGGTGCAAAACGACAGAACTCTTGTTCCGGTACGCGCAATAATTGAGGAAATGGGCGGCAGCGCAGCATGGACGCAGGAAACGCAGACGGCAACGCTTACATACGGTAACGACACGATTGATTTAATTATAGGCTCTCAAACCGCATATTTAAACGGCACTGCAAATACGCTTGATGTTGCGCCCGTTATCATAAACGAAAGAACAATGCTGCCGATAAGATTTATTGCTGAGAGCTTTAAGTTTAATGTGGACTGGGAACAGGAAACACAAACAGTTATCATTAAGAAATCCACAGCGGATAATCCGTCAGTAATGCCTACCGAGCAGCCTACCAGCAGCGGGAAGGCATTGGTAGTGTATTATTCCGCAAGCGGCAACACGGAGAATGTTGCAAATTATATCGCAGCGGTGGCAAATGCTGATATTTTTGAGCTTGAACCCTTAAACCCGTATACGGACGCTGATTTAAACTGGACAGATGAAAACAGCCGTGTTGTGCGCGAGCATGATAATGAAAGCGAGAGAAAGGTAGAGCTTAAAGAAACCACTGTCTCCGATTGGGAGTCTTATGACACGGTATTCATAGGCTATCCTATCTGGTGGGGTATCGCAGCATGGCCCGTAAACGGCTTTATTGAAGCAAACGACTTCACAGGCAAAACCGTTATTCCGTTCTGCAC
>JBJEIV010000336.1:0-1737 GCA_051877395.1 Candidatus Ornithomonoglobus sp. | reverse complement strand
CGATCTTTGCGTTAAGCGCCTCAATTTCCTCCATGAGCTTATCTATCTGCTCCAGCGAAGGTTTAAGCTCCTCTGACGCTTCCTTGCCGTCGAGATAGTCTGCATATATTGTTTTGCCGATTTCTGCATAGATGTCCTTTACCTTGCTGTTGGTTTCGCTGACAGCAAAAGCGAGCTTTGCATGTGTTACAGCGTTTGAGGTACGCTTTGCAACCTCTTTTGCCCATCTTCCCGCGTTATCCTTTGTCTTATATGCTCCGCTCTTAATTTTTTCGAAAAGCTGATCATCCATGATAAATACCTCCTGAATAGTTATATATTATTATTTTACCATAAAAAAATAAATATTGCAATAGTTTTTTGTAAATTTACGACAAAAACGGCATTGCCGGATTGGCAATGCCGCAGAATTTATATTATTATTTAATAACTCTTACCTTTATTACCTCGTCAAGTGCCTCAAGCGCTGCAACCATTTCCGGTGTAACAGAGTGGTCGGTGTTTATGATTGAGTACGCGTAGTCACCCTTTGACTTGTTCACCATGTCTGAGATGTTTACTGACTCTAAAACATCTGTGCACTTTGCAATCATCTTAGGAACATTCTTGTGGATGATTGTAATTCTGCCTACCTTGTCGTTGGGGAGCTGGCAGTTGGGGAAGTTGACCGAGTTTGTGATGTTGCCGTTTTCAAGGAAGTCCTTGATCTCATCGGCTGCCATTCTTGCGCAGTTATCCTCTGATTCCTCTGTTGATGCTCCGAGGTGGGGGATTGCGATTATACCCGGATAATTGACTGTTTCGGCATCGGGGAAGTCTACGACATACTTTCTTACCTTGCCTGTTGCAAGACCTGCCTTGACAGCCTCATTGTTTACAAGACCGCCTCGGGCGAAGTTAAGAATTACAACGCCGTCCTTCATTATCTCGATCGCTTCCGCATTTATTGTGTCCCTTGTCGAATCCAAAAGCGGAACATGAACGGTGATGAAATCAGCGTCGGCATAAACAAGCTTCGGATCGTTTACGCACTTAACATGACGGTCAAGCTTGAGCGCGTTGTTAACGCTTAAATACGGGTCGTAGCCTATAACGTCCATACCAAGCCTGATAGCGGCGTTTGCGACAAGGATACCGATAGCGCCCAGACCTATAACGCCCAGAGTCTTGCCCTTGATCTCAATACCGGCAAAGTTTGACTTGCCCTTCTCAACCTGCTTGCCGACATCGTCGCCTGTAAGCGTGTTTGCCCATGCGCAGCCGCCGATAATGTCTCGCGATGCGAGAAGCATACCGGCAATAACAAGCTCCTTAACGGCGTTTGCGTTCGCGCCGGGAGTGTTGAACACGACAATACCTTTTTCGGAGCACTTGTCGATCGGGATATTGTTTACGCCCGCGCCCGCGCGCGCTACAGCCTTGAGCGACTTCCCAAGCTCCATGTCGTGCATTTTGAAGCTTCTGAGGATAATGCCGTCAACATCAGCCGCGGCATCGTCTGTGACTGCATAGTTATCACCGAGACGGTCAAGACCGCATGCGGCGATTTTATTTAATGTTAAAATGTTATACATGATCTTTTCTCCTTAAATTACAATTACGCGTTTTCTGCCTCAAACTTCTTCATGAAGTCAACAAGCGCCTCGACGCCCTCAACCGGCATAGCGTTGTATATTGAAGCTCTCATGCCGCCGACTGTTCTGTGACCCTTGAGGTTTACAAGACCTGCCGCGGTCG
>JBJEIV010000335.1:0-1744 GCA_051877395.1 Candidatus Ornithomonoglobus sp. | reverse complement strand
AATTGAGCAGTCTATAATCCGTAAGACAAAGGAGCGTATGAACGAGCATCAGCGTGAATACTTCCTCCGTGAGCAGCTTGAGGTCATTCAGGAGGAGCTTGGCGATAAGGATGGCATTGGGGCTGAGGCTGATGAGTTTATGCAGAAGCTGAGCGAGCTTGGACTGGCGCAGGAAACGGATGAGAAGCTGACAAAGGATATAAGCCGTTATTCGCGGCTGCCGGCTGCCAGCTCTGACAGCGCTGTACTGAGAACATATATCGAAACGGTTCTTGATCTTCCATGGAATATGAGGACGGAGGAGAGCTTTAACGTTAAGAAGGCGGATAAAATCCTTGAAGAGGATCACTACGGACTTGAAAAGGTAAAGGAAAGAATACTTGAATTTCTTGCGGTAAGACAGATGACGGACGGAAAAAATTCAACGGTACTCTGCCTTGAAGGACCTCCGGGTGTCGGCAAGACCTCAATAGCTAAGTCCGTTGCGCGCGCGCTTGACAGGAAATTTGTGCGCGTGTCGCTGGGCGGCATACATGACGAGTCCGATATACGCGGACACAGAAAGACCTATATCGGCGCAATGGAGGGCAGGATCATGGCCGCAATGCGCGAGGTGAAGGTCAGAAATCCCGTAATGCTGCTTGATGAAATAGATAAAATGGGCGCTGACTATAAGGGCGACCCGTCGGCGGCGCTGCTTGAGGTGCTTGATAATGAGCAGAACAGCGAGTTCCGCGATCACTATATAGAGGTGCCGTTTGATTTGTCGGAGGTGCTGTTTATAACGACCGCAAACACGCTGGATACCATTTCAAAGCCGCTGCTTGACCGTATGGAAATAATACGTCTTTCGGGCTATACTGAAAGCGAAAAGTTCCATATAGCAAAGGGCTATCTAGTTAAGAAGGCGCTTCTAAAGACAGGTATGAGCGCGGAGCAGTTTACGATCACCGACGGCGCGGTCAAAAAGATTATAGAAAGCTATACGCGCGAGGCGGGAGTCCGCAAGCTTGAACAGACGCTCGAATCGCTGTGCCGCAAGGCGGCTAAGAGAATCCTTGAAACAGGAGAAACGCCGGTAAAGGTCGATAAGAGAAATATCTCCGATTTCTTAGGCAGGGAACGGTATCATTTCGACCCGATGAACGAGAAAAACCAGGTTGGTATCGCAAGAGGCCTTGCATGGACAAGCGTGGGCGGCGAAACTCTTTCCATAGAAGCAAACGTCATGAACGGAACGGGAAAGGTGGAGCTTACCGGCAAGCTCGGCGACGTTATGAAGGAAAGCGCGATGGCGGCGATAAGCTATATCCGTTCAACCGCCGATAAGCTTGATATAGACGATTCCTTCCACAAGAATAAGGATATACATATCCATGTTCCCGAGGGCGCTGTTCCAAAGGACGGTCCGTCTGCCGGAATCACAATGGCAACGGCGGTGATCTCATCGCTTACAAAGCGTCCTGTAAGACGTGACGTGGCTATGACGGGCGAGATAACTCTTACGGGGCGGGTTCTGCCTATAGGCGGCTTAAAGGAAAAGTCAATGGCGGCATACCGCGCAGGTATCAGAAGAGTTATTATACCCGAGGATAATAAGGCGGATATTGAGGATGTGCCTAAGGAAATAAGGGACGATATAGAATTTATTCCGGTATCGGACATGGACACGGTTATACAGACCGCGTTAGTATGAGAAAGGAAATAATATGTCTAAAGAGAATGAAGATACGGAGTTAATTGA
>JBJEIV010000334.1:0-8509 GCA_051877395.1 Candidatus Ornithomonoglobus sp. | reverse complement strand
ATTTATCTGCATATATTCCGCTTAATCCCTGCTTAATAAAACAAGGATAATAATCGCGCCCCTTGTAATTAGTGCGAAATATGCTTCTAAAATACAAGGGGCGATTGCTTGGTAATGGTAATGAAGGAGTGATTTTTAATTTATATTACGCAAACGCTGAAAACAGGAACACAATACCGACCGCAATCACGGCAACATGTACCCAGAACAGCTTAATTATCGCTCCCGAATTTTCATTTTCCCTTGCCTGCTTCATAAGCTTAACAATAACAAGGGCGGCGCCGCATATTATGAGCGGCGAAAAGCTGTACGCAAGAAACGCGCTGCCGTTTGAGGCGCCGATAATGAATTTCAGTATTATCATGAAATATCCGCCTCCCGCAAGCAGCGCGAAAATGAGCTGTCCCGCGGTGGTATTGAGTATATTTAAAATTTTCTTATTCAAGGTCAGTTCCCCAATCAGTCAAGTCTTGCAAGCTCTTTAAAGGCGTTTGCCATTTCAATTGCCGACAATGCGGTGTCATAGCCCTTGTTGCCAGCCTTGGTGCCCGCGCGCTCAATAGCCTGCTCGATCGTGTCTGTCGTGAGAACGCCGAACAGTACAGGAATACCCGAATTAAGCGATACCTGAGCTATACCCTTAGCGGTTTCATTGCATACCATCTCATAATGCGAGGTCGCGCCCCGTATGACCGCGCCCACACAGATGACCGCGTCAAAGGACATGTTCATAACCATTTTCTTAGCCATAAGCGGCAGCTCAAACGCTCCCGGGACCCATGCCAATGTTATGTCCTCGTCCTTTACGCCGTGGCGCACAAGGCAGTCCTGAGCACCCGAAATGAGCTTTGAGGTTATAAACTCGTTGAATCTTGACGCAACGATACCTATTTTAAGTCCCTCGCCTGTTAATTTTCCTTCATAAACATTCATTTTTTATTTCCTCCTCTATTATTAATAATGAAACAAATGTCCCATTTTGTTCATCTTTGTTCTGAGATAAAACTCGTTTTCTTTCTTAGCCGGAATCTGTATCGGAACACGCTCGACTATCTCTATTCCGTATTCCGAAAGATCGGATATTTTCTCCGGGTTATTCGTCATGATTTTAAGCTTTGACGCGCCTAAGTCGCGCAGAATCTGAGCGCCCTCGCTGTAATCGCGAAGATCCGGCGCGAAACCGAGCTTTACGTTCGCCTCGACCGTGTCATAGCCGTTCTCCTGTAAGGTATACGCCTTTATCTTATTGAGAAGTCCTATGCCTCTGCCCTCCTGGCGCAGATAAACTATAATACCTCTGCCCTCTTCTTCTATCTTCTTCATCGCTTCGGCAAGCTGCTCGCCGCAGTCACAGCGGCATGAGCCGAACACATCGCCCGTAAGACATTCCGAATGCACACGGCAGAGCACCGGCTCACCGTCGGAAACATCTCCCTTAACCAAAGCGACATGCTGCTTTCCGTTAATAATGTTTTTATAGCCGTAAATATCAAAATCGCCGTATTTTGTCGGAAGCTTTGCCTGCGCCACGCGCTCCATTATTTTGTCGCGCTGTCTGCGGTACGCTTGCAAATCCTGAATGCAGATAAATGTCAGCTTATGCTCCTTTGCAAATTCGACAAGTCCGTCGCGGCGCATCATTCTGCCGTCGTTGGCCATAATCTCACAGCACAGTCCTACCTGTTCAAGTCCTGCCAAACGGCACAAATCAACAGTAGCCTCTGTGTGTCCGTTGCGTTCAAGCACACCGCCCGGCTTTGCCTCCAGAGGAAACATATGTCCCGGACGTCTGAAATCTGACGGCTTTGCGTTCGGCGCTGCGCACATTCTCGCGGTAAGTCCGCGTTCCTCCGCGCTTATGCCGGTTGTCGTGTCGATATGGTCTATCGACTCGGTAAACGCTGTTTCGTGGTTGTCGGTATTATTCGCCACCATCGGTCTTAACCCAAGCTTTCTGACATACGCGCCGCTCATCGGCATACATATAAGTCCCTTAGCCGCGCTTGCCATAAAATTCACGTTCTCCGTTGTCGCAAACTGCGCCGCACAGATAAGATCACCCTCGTTCTCGCGGCTCTCGTCATCGGTGCAGAGAATTACCTTTCCGTTTTTGAGATCCTCAATTGCCTTTTCGATCGTGTCAAATTTCACTTTATATCACGCTCCTTAAAATCCGTATTTTTTCAGAAAATCCTCAGTTATGCCTTCGGTCTCATGCTTTGTGAGTTTTTCCACATACTTTCCTATTATATCACACTCTATATTTATTTTATCACCGTTTTTACGCTCTGACAATGTGGTCTCCGCCGCGGTATGCGGTATGATCGAAACAGAAAATTCCTCTTGTCCGATTTCGGCAACAGTAAGGCTTATGCCGTCAAGCGCCACTGAGCCTTTCTTGACAATGTATTTTGTAATATCGCGCGGCGCGCCAACTCTCACCCATACGGCGTTATCCTCGCGCACCATGCTTAAAATCGTTCCCGTGCCGTCAATATGCCCCGAGACTATATGACCCCCGAAGCGGCCGTTTAACTGCATGGCGCGTTCAAGATTTACCCGGCTGCCCCTGACAAGCCCACCGAGGTTCGTCCGTCGCATCGTTTCCGGCATTACGTCAGCCGTAAAATACGGCTTTTTAAAATCAGTCACTGTAAGGCACACACCGTTTACCGCGATGCTGTCGCCCAGACTTATATCATCAAAAACCTTATCGGCTTTTATTTTAACAGAGCATGATTTTGTTCCCGTTATAACCTGCTCCAGTGTTCCTTTTTCTTCAACTATTCCGGTAAACATTATTGCACCGCCTTTTTATATTTTAACAAAACATCATCTCCAAATACTTCGATTTCCGGTCTGCCGAACATATACGCGTCACGCACAAGCTCAATACCTCTGCCGCCGACAACCGGCTTAGCGCCGCGTCCGCCTATGATTTTAGGCGCGATATAGATATTAAGCTCATCGACCAGTCCCGCCTCAAGCAGTGACGCGTGAAGCTCCGCGCCGCCCTCAGCGAGAACGCTGTCAATGTTAAGCTCTCCAAGCTCCGCCATAAGACGCGTGAGATCAACTCTCTCACCGTCCGTTAAGATAACGCGCGCTCCGGCAGCGGTAAGCGCCTTTATCCTTTCCTCATTCTGCGATACCGTAGCTATTATTGTCGGTATCTCATGAGCGGTTCTCATTATCCTTGAGGAAAGCGGTATTCTTAAATGACTGTCGCATATTACTCTCACGGGATCTGACGGATTTTCCGCTCTGCAATTAAGTATAGGGTCGTCGGCAAGCACGGTGTTTATTCCGCACATTATCGCCGCGCAGCGCTTGCGCGTCCTGTGTACATTCTCCCGTGACAGCTCGTTTGAAATCCATTTCGAATCGCCGGTATATGAAGCCGTTCTTCCGTCAATAGACATTGCCACCTTCATGATAACATACGGTCTTTTCGTTGTGATATAGTGAAAGAATATGTCATTGAGCGCGTCACATTCGGAGCGCAGCACATTTTCAACCACGTTTATTCCGCGCTCCCTGAGATATTTAAAGCCCTTCCCAGAAACAAGCGGATTAGGGTCATAGGAGCCGACATAGACATTTTTTATCCCCGCCGCCGCGACTGCCTCGGTACAGGGCGGCTGCTTTCCGTGATGGCAGCACGGCTCAAGCGTAACATATATATCCGCGCCCTCCGCGCTTTCGGTAAGATTTTTTATCGCGTTCCGCTCCGCATGAAGCCCGCCGCAGCACTCATGGTACCCCTCGCCTATTATTCTGCCGTCCTTTACGATAACGGCGCCGACCAGCGGATTGGGATTTACAAAGCCAACACCTCGTCTTGCCAGCTCAATGGCGCGTTTCATAAATTTTTCTTCCATAAAAATACACCCCGACATATCGGGGTGCGGAAAATTCTATACTTATACCGTACATCTTCTCTCATCCGGACTCACAGACATATATCTGATTACCGTCGGTTCCGGACTCTCACCGGTATCAACCCGTAGGCTCGCGGACTTATGGGCGAACCCAATTACCGCCGGTCATGAATTTCACATTACCCCGAAGAATTAATTTATACATTTATTGTAGCACATTCGCATACTGTTGTCAATAACCAATCCCATGAAAATCGGAATTTTTAACATCTACACCGATTTATTTGATTAAAGAAAAAGAAAATATTTGACAATTTACCGGATATAGGATATAATTAATTTTAACCAAATAATTTCAGCAAGGATTTAATATTTATGAGAAAAAAATTATAGAACTGATAGTGTTCACCGGCATTATTTTGTCAATGTCACCTACTATATTCGCATCAGAAAAACAAGCAGAAAATACAAACGCACCTATAGCAGTAGATGGCTCTGTAAAAAATTTTGAAGTATATAATATTGACGGCAATAATTATTTTAAATTAAGAGATATAGCGTTCATTTTATCCGGAAGCAGCAAGCAGTTCGACATATCCTGGGACTCAGAAAATGATGCAATAAATTTAATTTCAGGTAAAGAATACACTCCTGTGGGCAATGAAATGACAAGACAATTCAACATTGCTCCCAGAACCGCGGTGTCCACTACATCTGCTGTTTATCTGGATGGCAAAGCGCTTAATTTATCTGCGTACAATATAGATAACAGCAACTACTTCAAGCTTCGTGATCTTGGAGAAGCTCTTGATTTCAGTGTTGAATGGAACAGCGGAAAGAATTATATATATATTGAAACTATGTTCGGTTATGTTTCGGAAGATACTGATAACAATTACTTTTTTGCACGCGGAACGGGTGTAAAAGACACAAACGTAACAAATATATCCAATTGGGCAAATGTGTCTCCTTTCAGCAGTTTAAATACAAGGATGAGGGGCTTGCTTATGCATATACAAACAGCAATATGCTTGAAATTGTAACACCGAATAAAAAGTTACAAGTCGAAATGAAATACCCCCTGTTGGGTGATGTAATCTCCGATGATGACGGTTATTTCTATGTTATATGGGGTAAGAAAAATGAACAGAATAATTACAATGAAGAAACTATTTTTATTTCCAAGTATTCTGAAGATGGAAAGCATATGGGAACAACAGGATTTACAGGAGAAAGCCCAATGGGAGAAAGCGGCAATACAAAGATTCCCTTTGAAATAGGAAACTGTGATTCTGCTATTGGTAACGGCTGTTTAATGGTTAATTATGGTCGAAAAATGTATAATGGACATCAGTCGAACAATGTAATAGGCGTACATATTTCAGATATGTCCCCCGTAAAATTTGACAGTTTATGGGATATACCCTATACCTCACATTCTTTTAACCAGAGGGTTATTTGGAGTGAATATAAAAATGATTTTATTTATGCCGATCATGGAGATGCCTATGGCAGAGGTTTTGTTATATCCTCCGACGCTGATCAAAAGCTGATTTTTCATTTTTATCTTCAGGCAAATGCCAACTATAATATGTATATAGTAAACAAAACATTTGCTCAGCTTGGGGGATTGGCAGAAATCAACAGAAACGTTGTTTTTGTAGGTGCTTCCGCAAAATCACTCAACGGAGATGCTGAAGATGAAAAACAGAATTTATTTATTCAAATCTTTAATCCGAAAGCGCGCGAAATATCCGACTCTATGTTTATTGGCGGCAGTCAACGCAGAGGATTAACCTCTTTTGATATTAATGATAATCAGAATTCTCCATTAACTTCAGTGACGGATTATGGCGTGAACTGGCTTACAAGCTATGACGACAGAAATGTTATCACTCCGCAAGTCGTTATTGCAGACAATCGTATTGTAATTCTGTGGAACGAAACCAAAGAAAATAAATCAGAAGCCTATTATATGGTTTTATCTGATTCCGGAGAAATTTTAAAGCCTGCAACCTCGCTTGGGATTAATCAACAGTTAAACTCCCGCGAAGATCCGATTTATTATGACGGAAAAATTTATTGGGCATGCTCTTATCTCGAAATAATACGAGTATTGAATTTTGATTTGTAATATTCTTAACAAATTATTATAAGGCTTGCATTAAGCACTCTGACTTAATGCAAGCCTTTTTATTAACATTATCTGAACCATAACGACAGCTGTTATGTATATATCCTGTTGCGGTTTCTCCACTCTCTCGGCGAAATGTCGTAGAGATTTTTGAAGGCTCAAACAACAATGAAAAATACCGTATAATGAAATATCTTTCACTGATGCTTGCGGCGGTTATCCGTCTTGACGCGTTATAGAGACTTGAATCGGACGAAACTGTTTATACAGGCAGTACCATGATGAACGACCGGCATCGTAAACTATACGGAATAAATTAATTTTACTTAATTGTTGCAAATTTCTTTTGTTTATGGTAAAATATCAGTGAAATTGATTTTAGGAGGTATAAAATGAGACGAGTAGCTATAACCGGCATGGGGACGGTCAACCCCGCCGGCAATAATATCAATGAATTTAAAGAAAACCTCTATAACGGCAAATGCTGTATTTCACCTATCGAGGATTTTCCCACAGACGACTTTCCGGTTAAGGTCTGGGGACAGATAAAGAATTTTAATCCCGAAGCTTTTTTTGACAGAAAGGAGCTTCGCAGAATGGACAGATTTGTGCAGATTTCTTCGGTTTCCGCTATAGAAGCCTTAAAGGACGCAGGCACGGATTTTTCCGACCTTGACACCTATCGCTGCGGTATTATAACCGGCGTTGGGTTCGGCGGTATGCCCCACACAGAGGAGGAGCACGAAAAGTTTCTTAAACGCGGTCCGAGAATGATTTCGCCCCTTTATATTCCGGCTATGATACCTAACATGAGCGCCGGAATGATCGCTATTAATACAGGCTTTAAGGGCGCCAACTTCTCAATGGCAACCGCGTGCGCCTCATCAACCCACGCTCTGGGCGAGGCATTCAGAAAGATAAAGGACGGCTACCTTGATATGTGCCTTTCAGGTGGAAGCGAAGCGGTTCTTTCTAAGTTCTGTCTCAGCGGCTTTAACAACATGAAGGCTCTTACTCACGCACAGAACCCGACAAAGGCGTCCACCCCGTTCGACTTAAACCGCAGCGGCTTTGTTCTGGGTGAAGGCGGCGCCATGCTTGTCCTTGAGGAGTATGAGCACGCAAAGGCGCGCGGCGCAAAAATTTATGCCGAAATTGCGGGCTACGGCGAGACCTGCGACGCTTATCACATTACCATGCCGGAGCCGGAAGCAAATTCGGTCTGCGCCGCAATGGATATGGCTCTTAAAGAAGCGGGAATTGCGCCTGACGGGCTTGACTACATAAACGCCCACGGCACATCTACTCACTTCAATGATCAAACAGAAGCGACGGCTGTCAATAAGCTGTTCGGTGAGCGCGCAAAGGATATTCACATTAATTCAACAAAATCCATCACCGGTCATATGCTCGGCGGCACAGGCGCAGTTGAAGCGTGCGCCACGGCGCTGCAGATGTCGGAGGGCTTTTTACATAAGAATCTCGGCTATGAAACGCCCGACCCGGAATGTGATGTAAATGTCGTTACCGACAGAATTGATAATTTGAGCATAAACGCGGCATTGTCGGTATCTCTCGGCTTCGGCGGGCACAACGCGGCGCTGTGCTTTAAAAATATCTGAATAAATATTTTACGGGAGAGCGAAACGCCCTCCCGTCTTCTTATTTCAGACTCTTCTTATTATACCGTTATTGTGCTTTTTATTGTCACCGCACATATACTTCTCATCCTCATGCTTTTCCGGCGGGCACGGCGGACAGCACGGCGGCGGACACGGCGGGCAGCACGGCTGGCATGGCGGCGGACACGGCGGCGAAGGCGGCGTTACGGACGGATCGATCTGACCCGGTTCAAGGAAGGTGCATTTTTCGGGCGGATAGAATTCATCCATAGGGAACTCTATTCTGTCGAACAGATCGCACGGATCGTCCTCGGTCGCTCCCACGCACTGCTTCTTGGGAACGCAGTAATCATAGCTTGGGATGAGCAGCTGAACCCGTCTTTCAAGCTTGATGATGGAGAAAATACCGATCGATACAAAGGCTCTCTTAGCCTCTCCGCCTATTACTATCGGATCATCAAACACACGGCTTACCGATTCGGGCACCGAAGCTATGTCAAGATCATCATCACAGCAACAGTTGTTCTGGCGGACATCAACGAGCTTTTCACCGAGAACTATCGGCTCAACGACCTCTACTACAGCATACGGAAGATTCGTCTTTCTCCACTGCTGCGGATCAAATGCATTCTGCTTATACTTTGACGAGAAAATTTTCGCGTTGCCGTCCGAGCCGAAAAGGATCACCTTTTTGCTGAAGGTGGCAAGACCCTCAACCTCTGTCGGCTTTCCCACGCCTGTGAATGCCTTCAGAGTTATTTTGAAGAAGTATTTGAGGTCGATCGAGTAAAAACCCCGGTTGAACGGTACCGACTCAATATCTGTTGACCGTGTAAAGTACAAATTTCAGTCCCATGCCCAGAAAATTTTTA
>JBJEIV010000333.1:0-8529 GCA_051877395.1 Candidatus Ornithomonoglobus sp. | reverse complement strand
CGCGACATGGTTCTCGACCGTGTCCGAAAGGCTGTCGTTTAACCGCTTCGCGTATGCGGCAGCCCAGTTTTTCTCAAGGTCTTTTTCCGAAAAGCCTGTTTTATCAAATGATACAATTGACATAGATATTACCTCCTTAAGCAGTCTTTTTAACAGTTGGACGCGCCGGTAAAGCAGCAACGCCGTTAGCAGCATCCTGACTTCCCTTAGCTGAAGCTGCGGAAATTGCATTTTGATACAGCACTTCAAATACAGTAGGATCGACCGGAACACCGTTTGCATCAAGATATTGTCCTGTACTTTCATCTAACGTGTAAAGCCTGTTCATTAAATTCCTTACATCCTGCCGTATCATTGAATCATAATAACCGCCGAAGTTATACGCGTTTGTTTGGTCGTTGTCGATCATTGTCTGTCGGTTCTCCTCCGCAGCTCCCTCATTTTCAAGCTGTTGCGCTCTGAGCTGAGCCTCGTTCATAGCGCCGTAGGTGTCAAGATCTATAGTGCCTTTGCGGTTGCTTATATTCTGAGCCTCAACCTGAGCGTCTGACTGCTTGTCAAGACGATCATTTGTCCGTAAGGTCTGCTGATTCTCAAACTCCTGCTGCTCTGCCTCGCGCTCCGCTTTGGTATCTGCAACCGTATCGTTGATCGCGTCACGGTTTGCCTGATATTCACGGTTATAGAAATCGGTAAGTACGTCGCGGACATCGGTGAGGTTATCCCGCATACTCTGAGTTTTGTCGGCATATCTGGTATAAGCGTCATCACGATAGGTTTTTTCATCCTCGGAAAGTCCGCGAATATAATTATCACGGGTAGCGAGAGCTTCACCCAGAATACTGGCAGACGCGCCGAACGGACTTGAATTATTCATGTTAAGAATATATCTCATAGCGTCATTTGCATAGCGCGTCTGATTCTGAACATGCTGCTGATACATAGGATCAGTTTCAGGATTATATGAAAAGTCATGACGGTTAAGCAAATCGTTAAGAGCCGCCTCGGTGCGTCCGTTATCTTTGGTATCAGTCTTTGAGAGGACTCCCTGATTACCTGTAATTCCGTTTGTTTTATTATGCTGCTCAATAGCAGTATCGGCAACAGATTTAGGAATATAAGCTGTGCCGTTCCGAATGTATGACGGTGTAACAGCGTTTCCGTCAAGCAGCACATTTTGTCCGTCCCAGTCAACATTACCGCCGGTTGCTCCAGATTTATAGTAATCGCGAGCGCCGACAAGTGGATCAGATGGATTGGAAGCCGGGACAGATGGTGAAGCAGCTGCGGCAGGAGCGGAGCTGTCAGCCGGAGCTGATGCCGCTGGAGTCTGCGGTGACGGTGTAAAGCCTATGATGTTGCCGCCGCCGGATATGGTTGTATTTCCGAACTTTGCTGCGGACGGTGCTTTTGGTGCGGTGGCTGCCACAGAGCCGCCACCGGATACTGTAGTGTTATTCACCTTTGCAGCAGTTGGCGGCTTAGGTGTTGTTCCGCTCCCGGTGGGATTGGAAACAGAAGGGTTATTAACCATATTTTAAAACCTCCTTATTTAGAAATGTCAAGCGGATCAAAGACATTCCGCCGCGGCGCTTTCGGCTCAGGTGTTCCGAGAGGATTCATCATAAAGAAATATCTCATAGCGTCATAATCGTGATCCTCCTGACTTGAATCAACGTCCTCTACATTACGAGTATCATATACAAGATTGGGAATTGTGCGAATAAACGGTTTACAGGTGTTGAAGATATAAGCCATCGCTCGACCGTACTCATCAAATCGGAAACGGTAATGACATTGCATTTTTCCCGAAAGCCTGTCATGACGACCCTTTTCAAAATAGATTCCTTCATTCTCGAACATAGTTATAATCGTACCATCCTTACCCCTGGAATCATCCCAGATAGCAGGATCGGCAACACCTGTTATATGATGTCCTCTTTCCGTTTCATCCTCGATCTCCCTTATCTTCCGAGCCAATTCATGAGGATCAAGCTTGAGCCCTGTATTAGGTTTGCCGTCCTCACATCCGTAATACTGACGGTAAAGGTAAGCCCTGCCGTCATGATCGACCGCCCACCACTGAACGGCAAACGGCTTTGAATATCCGTAGTCAAAGCTTCTGTATCGCCGCCATGTGTTGGGAATCGGAAACGGATTAATAACATGCGTATTAATACGCGTATCATAGCCCTCAGGATTATTTCTGAACTCCGTGAACACCTGACCGCTGAACGCGTCCCAGTTACCGTAAAGGAGAGCTTCCTTGTTAGCGTCAGGTTGAAGGGCGAGCCTTGAAAGATAGTCAGGGTCATTGTTAAGCAGTATCTTATTATCAAATACCCGAGCGGGAATAAATACCCTTGACCGCTTTACTGTGATCTTATTGCCCTTATCATCAGTGATATTGCTTTCAGCAATATAAGGCACATTCGGTTCGGAAGCGTCAATAAACCTCTGCTTGACCCAGCCGTGACCGATGCCGCCGGGGTTGGCGGTAGAGCGGATATAAACACGAAGCCCGGGACCGTCCGCGCGGTTACGGGTAATCATGTATTCATATTCATCAAGAGTGAAATGCGTCAGCTCATCAAAAGCGATAAAGCTGTATGATAAGCCCTGATAATTGAGATAGCTTGTCGAGTTCGGCATACTTCCGAAATAAATCTTGGCGCCGGAGGGGAACCTCCAGTAGTGCTCAGTGCCGTTATACACCGCGTCAGGATATGCGGCCGAATAAATACGCAGAGATTTTATAATCAGCTCACGGCACTGCGGATAAGTCTTTCTGAAAATAATCGCGCGGTAATTCGGATTATCTACCTGCCTCAATGCCTCAGCAACAATCGCATCCGACTTTCCGCCGCCCGCAGCTCCGCCGTAAAGAACCTCATATTCCGGGCGGCTCATAAATTCAACCTGCCGCGGCTGAGGGCTCCAGATAACATCATACTGCATCCGGCAGTCCTCCGTAAGCTTTGGCAGTGACGGAATCGGAGTCAACATTAACAGCATTAATACTATTAACGGAAAGGTTAATATTCTCCCCGTCAAGCTCTATAAACTGTGAGCCGTCAGAGTTTTCAAGCTTGAAATATCCTGGTCTTAATGTGAGAGTTCCGCCGCCGATGCTGACCTTGGACATGTCAAGCTGACCGTTTATCTTACCTGCCGACAATTCTGTTATATTGCTGTCGTCAAGATTAATAAGTATAACCTTTAAGCGCTTTATAAGCGCGCACAGCGTATCAGAAAGCGCGCCTATGGATGAACGGTTAGAGCCGCTGACAAACGGCGGAAATCTTAAATCTACTTTCATATTGCACCTCTTAACAAATTACTTACTGTCAATACATTTTGTTTACTTTATCAAGCTTTGTCTTGCTTGTCTGCGGGTCTGTATCCTTGTATTTTCTGCCGTCGTTCTTTATATGCGCTTCAATCTCATAAAACACAACCTTACCGACACCGGATATTCTGTAGCGGTAAGTGGTCCCGGGATCAAACCGAACAGGGATCCGATATACATGCTCACCGGGAGGATTACCAAGATAGGTATGAACAACGAAATCCTTATTATCAGCCGCAGTTTCAACCTTAAACCATGCGCCGTCCGATACCTCAGCTCTGATCCAAAGCTCTGTAAGTGACTTATTGTCAAGAGCATTGGTATAGCTTCTCACCGATGTAAAGCTCCAGTTTACTTCCTCATCCGATTCAGAATTGCAGAGCAGAATTTTGTTTGAGCATTTATCAGCAATATAGAAATCGCCCTTAAACATAAACATTCCGCAAACATCGAGCGTTGAGCTGAGGTCTACAACAATAGAAGAACCTTCGCTTAAAAGCTTATCCCTAAATAACTCCTCGAGTTTTTTTTCCTCATCGGTAAGCTCCGCAGGTGCCGGAGCGACAGCAAAAATTGAATCCTGAATATGCCACAGAGAATAGCGCAGATCATAAGTAAGAAGCATTTTATTTCCCGACCTGTCCTGTGCAAACGCATAATAAATATTTCCGTCAAATCCGGCAACAGCCGAAACGAATTTATTATTAAGCTTTGAGGATAAGAGAGCCGGAGACCTGCTGCCGTTATAGAGATAAAAGCCGTTATAGCTCAAAAAGATCACTCCGGACGGAGTAACAGCAATCGAGCGCGGATCAATACAGCCGATGCCTGAGGTTACTGACTGCGTATAGTTCCCGGCATCATCGCCTATGATAACAACAAATGAGCTTTCCTTAAACGCAAGCAAATCAGTATTGTATTCACATAAGCCGGTAAATACGCCGGGTCTGTCGGAGGCAAGCCGTACATAAAGCGGTGTGCCGTAGGTTTCCGATACAGTGGAATAGTCAAAGACATCATCAGCGGTTGACGCATAAATTTCCTCGCCGTTCGGAAGAGTACCCCAGACGCGGTTATTATGTATTGCTATATTATCAAAGGAATGATACAGCTTTGATATTGAAATCCCGGAAACATATATATCACGCTCACCGGAAGCGCTCTGCACAAGAGTATCAAAATCGACCTCATCACCGTTCTTGTTATAAAGCCTGACATACATCTTGTGACGGTAGCAGGTAGTGCCTGACACCGCAACGGATATCTTTTCAGTGCTGAAGCCATCAACAATTGCAATAACGATCTGATACTTGTCAAGACCTGACATTGTGCGCAAAAGGTCGGTATTCACAACATTGTTATAATGTATGTCATAGCCGGTCTGAGGATATACCTTTTCCTCGGATTTGTTATAATACCATACCTGCCCGACGCTTATGTCGGCTGACGGGAAGCCGGATATTATAATTCTGTCGCCGACTGTAAACTTCTCCTTATAATCCGAAGTAGAAGCAGGGATTTTCAGGCCATCCTCATCAAGGACGTTTTCTCCGTTTCCGTCAACCTTATATCTTTTTTCAAAAACATTTACAGAAGGTAGCGCAAGACCGGAATAATACTTATTAAAGAAATCCGAATTTTTGATTACTGTACCGTCCGCAAGAGTAACGCTGTGATTATAAACGGCAGAATATTCATACGTGTAAAGAGAAATATAATTACCGGTATCATCCTTTCCCGTCGTAACGATAAGGTCTGTCATGGAGTCGTGCATATAATCAAACTCATCAGTGTCAACATTATAGTAATACATAGCATGAGTCCTGTTTTCCGCATCGTAACCGTTCAATACATACAAATTCCGCATACGTGCAATCTGCCATGTCATAGAATCAGAAAGCGCAGCCGAGCCGGATTTAAGCACGCCGTCATAATAGAAACCGCCTCCTGCAATCCCGGTAAATCCCGATATCGTATCGGTATACTGGACATCGGGAGCGGCAGCAGCCTGAATACTTCCGGGAGCCTTTGCCGCTTCAGCCCGAGAACCTCGTGGAGCGGCGCAGGGATATTCAAGCGTAGACATATTAACCATATCCTCAAACTCGCCGGAATAACCGCGTCTGAGCTTGTTAATACCTTTAAAGGTATAAATACTTGAAGTAGACGGATCATAGCCGGAAACCGTATTAATATATGGCATTACATATCACCTGCCTGTACCGGTACGGCTGCGGTCGGATTCATTCCGGGCATTATGCCAGGCTGCTGAACGGGTATAGCTCCGCCCTGTACCGTCTCCGGCTGCTGTGCCGCTGCTTCCTTTTTTCTGCTGTCAATATAGCCACGAATATCTGACAGGAAAGGCTCCTTACCCTCAAACTGCATATTCTTGAATATGAGCAGTGCTTTTTCAAGATTATCATCTGTGAGCATTCCTGCGGTAAAGAACTGCATAAGCAGGGCATTAAGCGCCTCAGCGGAATACGGATTTTCCTTCTGCGCCGTAACCTTTATGTCAAACTCCAATGCAACATTATCAAACACGCCGTCCTTGTATAGCATCTCACGCGAGAAAGCGACAAAGCTTTTCTGCCCCATAGCGTCCTCGGTTCTATATACACGCTTCTCTTCGCAGAACTGCCGGAGCAGTTCGAGTACCATTGAAACAATAGTCTCAAAGCATGTATACGAATCATCAAACATCATACGCGCGCGTTTCTCGCCGGACTGCTGAAGAATAGAGATTGCCGTGCCGGAGGTTACTCCGCCGCTTGTCGCGCCCTGCTGAAAGTCACGGTTGCCGAGAAGCTCCTTAAGCTCATCCTTTTTAGTATCACGATACACACTGTAATACTGATTGACGTCTTTGATCACGATCGGAACCACTGCGGAAGTATCGCCCTCGTACTCAACAATAGGGTTCTCGACATTTAAGAACGAATCGGCATCTATTCCGCTGTTACGCTTTGCAAGATACCTCGGCTTTGCTCCCATAAGAATAAGAGAAACAATGCCCTTATCAAGCTTGTCAATCTCGATCTGAGTTGCCTTTGCAATATCTATCATACCGAAGCCGAACGGACAATGCTCAACGGGGTACATGACATCAAAGACAAACGGAAACATACCGTGATTATACAGTCCGCGCTCATAGCCGTCCTTATCCTCTGTAGCGTCAATAATTTTTCCGTTGCACGCCTTGAACATATGAACGGAGCCGTCCGGCTTTTTATAATAACAGTCGGTTACCGATGAGCGGTTACGCATCTTAACATTTGATGTAAGCGTCTCAACGGTGGTATCACCGGAAAACAGTTCTTCATAATACGGATATCTGAACCGCAGAAGGTCATTATCAACTGACGAAACAACGAATATAAATTTGCTGTCCTGAATATCTGAAATATTATAATCAACAAATATATCAAGCAGATCCACGGAGCGAATGTCAATATTTCCTGTCTCATCGTTATAGGTGATGGAATAAACAGAAGTGCCGTATTTGAGCTTGTTTCTTATATTGCCTTTATATGTTTTCCTGAAGCCGCCGTTATCGAGTACGACAGGAATTATCATGGAAAGCGTATCGGCAACCGCAGTACCGTCAGGACTTCTTTCAAGGATATTTGCGGCTGGAAAGTTCTCTGACGATGTAGCGCAGGCATTCTCGATTGACGAAAAAATAAATGATGTGGAAGTCTGAAAATTCTTTTTAAGAGAGCGGGAGCTCTTTTCATACCATGAGCGGTAGAGCTTTTCATCATCTTTGATTCTGTCGATCAATGCCTCTTTATCCGCCGAATAATCCCGGAAGCATTCGCATGCTTCAAGTATAAGGTCCTTTGAAACATTGCCGTAATATGACGCAGTGTCAACGGACAAATATGTATAGTTGTTCATGATTATAATTCAGCCATTGCAGGCTTACCCGGTCTTAATATATTGGCATCGGTAATCTCCTTGATCTTAGCGTGGAGCTTACGGGACTGCTCAATAACCTCCGCAACATTGCGCGGAACCTCGACAGGAACATCATACATGATCTGATAAATCACACCGTTTACAGAAACAGCTGTTTCCGTATCACCAACAACATTTTCCGGCTTGGGAATAATCACCATTACAGTGTCTTTCTTTGCTGACATATCATTATTCGCTTTTCTTTCTGCCATTATCATTACTCCTTTCTACGGCGTTTGGCTGGTCGAACACTTCGTGTTCTGCTCGCCCATGCGTCCCGGTTGCTGACGCAACACGCCTATCGTTCGCTTTGCGAACGATTCACCTTTCGTTATTTATGGATTATAGGGTGGGGGACATTAAAATCCCCCATAAATCAATACATTATGATACAGATGCCAGAGCCTCAATTCTGCACATCTTAGTCTGCTCTAAGATTTTAAAGAATCGGTAGCCCTTCCAGCCGACAGTGCCGCGCTGATCGAGCGGGTCGGCTGTTCCGGCGGAACCGATAGGTTTGTTAATGATCTGAACCGATTTATCACCGGACGAACCGTAGGCATTCTTGCCGACAAGGATTGTCGCATAAACGGGCTTGCCACCTACAGCGCCGTCGCCCGGATAAATCTTCATATCCGGCTCAATCATAGCCGCGGATATGCTCTCCGATACCTGAAGCCATGCCGAACCGTTGGAGCCGCCAGCCGTTTCTGTAACGGTATAATATTTATTGTCGATCATAATTGTTGAAGCCGCGGCAGGCAATCCCTCGGATGTGATTGTTTCCGCAACGTAAATCTTATTTGCGCTTGTCTGCACTTTAGAAATCGTAAGCTCAGGGAACTCTCCCTTCTTGCCGAACGGAGTTCCGCGGAACACATAAGCGTCCGGGTCCTCGATAAAGCGCACGCCGTAGAGCTTACCGATTTCACCCTCATAGATTTCAGTAGTTGCGCTGTACTCCTGAACGCGCATCCAGGATTCATCATCCATAATGTTAAACGCAACATCGGGATGAATAAAGCATACAAAATATTTACCGTCCGCGGGCTGAACCTTGTTGCGCTTAAGAGATGTAACCGCGCGGCGCACGTCCTTTACTGTAAGCACATCGGTAAGCTCAGAGCGGCTTGATGCGGTACCGGCATAGAAAACATTCAGACCCGATGCAAGCTCCATTGCGTCAAGATACTCATATGTTTCAAGCTGATTTTCTG
>JBJEIV010000332.1:0-8541 GCA_051877395.1 Candidatus Ornithomonoglobus sp. | reverse complement strand
TAAGCTCGTATGCCGGGAAATTGTAGGAATTATCGGCGTTAATGCCATCTGCATAATCATAGCCGTCATCACCGACCGCTGTCCAGTGTTTCCCTTCTATGCCGTATTCAAACAAGTCATGATTTGCTTTGTCGGAGAATATCCAGTCGATAAATTCCATTGCCTTATCTATATGCTTACTTGTTTTAGGTACGCAGAGATAGTTCCAAGCGGCATAGGTGGTTGCCCATCCGCCTTCCTCAAGCTGCTGAGTTGGCTTGTAATACGGGAAAACCTCCAGTTCAGCATCGGGAACCGAGTTCTTAACTCTCTGTTCTATTGAACTGAATTCCGAAGCTGAGGCGAGGATTGACGCTGCTTTACCGCCATAGAATACGCTCTTTTCGTCCTTTTGGTTTATAGAATCCTTTTCTATGTATTTTCTCCAGTCACGCTGACGCTCAAACGCGCTGTAGTCAACCTCTTTATAGCCCTCAGGGAAGCCGGTTCTGTATTCGGCGGGATCACCGTAGTATGAAACTCCGAGAACCTTTTTGTTATCATCGGATATTGCAACCTCCCATAATACTCCGGCTGAAACAAGGTACATGTTTTTCTTATGTCTGTATACCATTTCATCACTGTCAAGCAGATGATAGAAGCCTCGTCCGGCATTTATACAGAGGGGAATTGTATCCGGCTCATTTGCAAGAATGGTATCGAGGTAGAGCTGGTAATCCTCTCGTGTTTTAACCTCCGGAAGATTGTATTTCTTTCTGAGGTCGCCGCGGAGAATTACAGAATCTGTTGTGAACTGTCCGTAGGATGATGTGAACGGGATACAGTATATTTTTCCGTTAACTCTGTTTGCGTCAATGTAATCGCTTGAAAACATTGCCTGAAGTCCGGGATAGTCGGGGTTATTGTAATATGATTCCAGATCCGCATATGCTCCGTTTGCAGAAAGAGTTCTGAAGTTCAAGAACGGCGCGTCAAATACCAAATCAAATTCTTCTCCCGCTGTCATTCTGAGAAGAAGCTTTTCTTTGTGATCCGCCTGCGGTGACCACTCAATGTTGAGTCTTACATTGAGAGTGTCTTTTGTGCGGTTGTAAAATTCCTCCAGCACTTCATCAAAATAATTAGGCTTGCTGCCGGACATCATTATTTTCAGCTCGGTTGGCGCCTCGCCTTTTTCCGAACCGCCGGTTCCGCATCCGCTTAGAGCCGAGGCAGCAAGAATACCTGCTGACATTAAGCAGATAAGCTTAAAAGATTTTCCGTGTTTCATATAATATTGTCACTCCTTTATTTTTTTTTCAGCAGTAATGTCACGCTGATTTCTTTTCCTATACCTTATCATAATTAGCATGATTTGTAAAGTTTAAAATGTTATAAACCCTTAAATATTGCATGTTATAATAAATATTGAAGTTATTTCTTTTATTCAAACTTGATAAAAATAAAGGTACATGCTACAATAAATTCATAATAAATTAACATTTTTATTACAAGGAGGTCATACTTTATGCAAGCAATTCAAAACATAACCGTGGGACGGAGGAAAACGCGGCTTAAAGAACAAGGCTTTATAAGCGACATATGCAGGAACAAGGCTTTAGTAATTATGCTGGTGCCGGTATTGATTTATTTTATTATATTTCATTATATACCGTTATTCGGTCTGTATCTTGCGTTTGTGGATTTTGATGTAACAAAGGGTATACTGGGAAGTCCGTTTGTCGGACTGGAGAATTTCAGATTCTTTTTCGAGTCGGGCGAGTGGATAAAGATCACGAGGAATACTCTGGGACTGAACATACTGTTCCTTGCAAGCGGTCTGGTTGCTCAGGTTGCGATCGCGGTAATGCTTTCGGAAATAAAAAGCAAGCCGTTTAAAAAGATTGCACAGTCCGTTGTTATTCTGCCACATTTTATTTCATGGGCGGTTGTGGCTCTTTTTGCAACGGCAATCCTTGCCTCAGACGGCTACATAAATCAGATACTTGCTTTTTTCCATGTAAAGCCGATAGACTTTTATACCGACCCGTCGGTATGGCCGGTGACGCTGGCAATCATGAAAATATGGCAGGGCGCCGGCTTTGGTTCAATAATATATCTCGCTACGATAACGGGCTTTGATCAGGAGATATATGAAGCGGCAAGAGTGGACGGAGCAAGCCGTTGGCAGATGATTATCAAGATCACAATCCCGCTGCTGAAAAATACAATGATAATGCTTACTATTATGAGTGTGGGTAAAATATTCTACGGTGATTTCGGTATGATATACGCTATAGTAGGAAACAACACGATGCTTTATCCGACAACCGATGTAATAGACACATATGTTTACAGAGCTCTTATGCAGCTGGGAGATATGGGTATGTCAGCGGCGGTAGGCTTCTGCCAGTCGGTGCTTGGATTTATATTTGTAGTGGGAAGCAATCAGCTTGCCAAAAAGTTCTCGCCGGAATCGGCAATGTTTTAATCAGGAGGTATATTAATTATGAAGCAAGATACAATGCAGGACAGAGCAATCAACGGTTTGTTCTATGCCATACTTACAATAATGACTATAGCATGCCTGATACCGTTTATAATAGTTGTGGCAAGCTCCTTCACCTCGGAGGTATCGGTATTAAAGAACGGATATAATATGTGGCCGAAGGAATTTTCGGTTGAAGCGTATAAGCTTATTTTTAAAACCGGAACAGTATGGAACGCATATAAGATCACAATTTTTGTGACAGCTGTGGGTACGCTTCTGAGTATGCTCCTCACCTGTATGGGGGCTTATGCAATCAGTGTTCCGACCTTCAGAAGCCGTAACATATTTGCATTTTTCATATATTTCACAATGCTGTTTTCGGGCGGTCTTGTTCCGAGTTACCTTTTGATATCAAAGTATCTCGGACTGAATGACAGCATATGGGCGCTGATACTGCCTGCTTTGGTAAACCCATGGAACTTATTCCTTATGAGGAATTTCTTCAGAGGTATTCCGGCGGCATTATCGGAGTCGGCAAAGATTGACGGCGCGACAGATATGAGAATTCTGTTCAGTATTATTCTTCCGATCTCACTTCCGGCTATAGCAACTATAGGTCTCTTCTATGCGCTGGCATACTGGAATGAATGGTACAGAGCATTGCTCTATATAAGAAGCTCGGATAAGTTTCCGCTTCAGTATCTTATTATGACAATTCTAAGAAACATAAACTTTGCAAGTGAAATGGCAACGCAGAGCGGTGCAAAGTTTGAGCAGCCGCCGCAGCTGACAGTGCAGATGGCAACAGCGGTCGTTACTATCGGACCTATCGTATTCTTGTATCCTTTTGTACAGAAGTACTTTGTGCAGGGTCTCACAGTCGGTTCGGTAAAGGGTTAATATGCCAAATGAATAATATCGGATTTTAATTGACATGGTTTGGGAAAATTGATATAATTTATATACAAATTCACATTTTTCGAAATACTGTTATAATAAGGAGAGAAAACATGAAACTGAAAAGATTTATATCTTTGTGTCTTTCGACAGGTATTCTGGCATCATCGCTCAGCGGCTGGGCGATGGAGCAGGATATAGAGATAGACGAAGCAGATATATCTGTTCAAAGCGAAGATGCTCTGCAGATCGTAAGCGATGAAGCGGAGATCTCAACTTTGACTATCCCTGTTGACGCGGATACATATGTGCGGTCAAATAATAATGAAAACCATGGCTCGGATACAAAATTAAACTCCCTTGCCTCCGGAGGCGTGTCAAGCCGCTGGACGGTGATGAGATTTGATTTATCGTCCATTCCGGAAACGGCTGCAATAGTATCGGCAAAGCTGTGTGTAACGGGAACCTCGGATAATGATTCAACCGTGGCAAGACATAAATATCCTTTCAATGCCTACTATATTGAGGATGACAGCTGGGATGAGTCAACGATAAAGGTAAAGCCGGAGATGGGCAGATTGATTATTCCGGCAGGAGATAGTCTTGTAATTACAAGCGCGACAGCTCCGAAGGCGGAGGAGATATACCGTGTAGATATTACAGATGCGGTAGTAAGCGAGTATTACAATGATACCGGCAAAAAGCTTTCAACCATCTTTGAAACCGCGTATGACGGAAATCAGACGTGGGGTACTCAGATATGGTCAAAGGAAGCGGAGCTTGACGATATGTTCAAGCCTCATCTTGAACTTGAAATCATTGAAGATGCCGCAGACGATGTGCTGAACGTGAGGAAGGATTGGGCAGCTTTGGCATTGGGCGAATCGGATGAACTCAATGAAACAGAGTTGACAGAAAGTATTGATCTGCCGGCAGAGGGCGAAAACGGTTCTGTTATCTCATGGTCAAGCAGTAACGAAAATGTTCTGACCGCAGACGGCACGTTGATCCCGCCGAGTTATACGGACGGAACACAGAAAGTTACTCTTACAGCTGTTATAAGCTGTGGAGAAAGTGAGCTTGAAAAGAAGTTTACATTCTTTGTAAAACCGTTTATAAAAGCGGAGGACTGGCTGACTATGGAAAAGGAAACCATAATCGAAAAGTTTGACCGTATTACAGCGGTAAAGGATTTGGATTTCTACACTGAGGGCGTACGCACAGATGAGGAAGGAAATCCGAGCGGTGTTGCAATATCATGGAGCAGCGCAAATAAATCCGTTATTTCCGATGACGGAAAGGTTACCCTGCCGGGGGCTGATGAGAAGGGTGCAAATGTAACGGTTACGGTAACACTTACAAAGGATGACGCAAGAATGTCCTTTGATATTACGATTATTGTTCCCAAAACCGCCGCTGTGGCAAGAACCGCCGCAAGGGACTCCTTGAAAAATGTGATTGAATACTGTAAGGAGTATATAAAAACACTTTATACGGGTGACGAGCCGGGAGCAATCACCGAAGAATCTCTTTCAGACTTCAACACAGCTATTGAAAGCGCCGAAGCTGTATATGCTGACGGAGAGCGTGCATATTCAGAATATAACTCAGCAATACAGAATCTAATAGCCTACGGTTTATCTGTATTTGAAACTATGAAGCTCGACGATACAAAGATCGAGGGTTCTTTGGATGATGAAAGAGTATTCTCCGAATACCGCGCTGAGGTAATGAAGAATGTGTTTGAGGGTGAAACCCTTTTAAGAACATATCCTGAGCTTTATACAGACGGTGATAAGGTTGAATTAAGAGATAAGATAGATTTTGCAAATTCTGTTTTAGACGGAACATATAAGCGACCGTTTAACAGAAACAGAGAATTTGTGCGTCCGAGAAAGGACGAGATGCTTCAGAGACTTCTCTATCACGCTTATGTCGGCAGAGTTTACGGTTATTCGGCAGACAGCCGATTTGACCTTGAGCAGACAATAAGCTGGTACAGAACCACAAATATACTCTATCAGGCGTACAGCACAATCGAGATAGATCCTGTTATTGACGGAGAACTGCAGGTGGCTGCGCCGATAAACACTACGGCTGACAGCGCAAGAATAGGTAACCTCTGTACTTTCAGAGGACAGATTCATCCGACTAACAGAAATTCGGACAGAGCTTATGCTTTGAAATTCAATTACGGCGACTTGGATATGGGTATAAGCGGAGTAAGTCTTGAGCTTACAAACTCAAGTACAAGCAACAGCTACAATATAACTTATGCCGTAATGAGCGACAGCTATGACGACAAGATAACGGACGGCGTCATGTTAAAGGATTTGACAGCGAGTGAATTTGTGGATAATACTCAGGCTGTTGCAGATGGAGATACCTATTTGCTTGTTGAAAATAAGCTTGCATCAGGCTGGGAATATTCATCGGGTACGGCTAAGTATCTTTTAAGGCAGAGCACTGATTTGTACAGAGGCTTCCAGAAGGATAAAAACGGTATTCTCTCTGTGGTTTTATACGAGTCTGTGGCATCACAGAATTACGATAACTCGGTATTTACTTCAAGAGCGGATGTAGAGGAATATCGTCCTAAGTTAGTTATAAAAACAACAGACGTTGACATGAGCACTCTTTATGAAAAGATAGAATATGTCAAGGATCGTTATGAGGAATTTAAAAAGTGGTATGAGCCGGGAACAGGTCTCGGAAAGGTAGACAGCGGCAAGTACAATGCTGTTGAAGCTGCGGTCAAGGCAATGGATGCGGCATGGGACAACAACGAGGAATCCTTTGTTATAGGCTCCAAAATTGTAGCAGTATATAATGCTATGCGTGATGCGCGTCAGTCAAGAACATTGCTTTCGGATATTGACAAGAATGCAACAATATTCTTCTCAGAGGCGGACGGAGATGCTCTCAGAAAAGCTATTACAAAGGATGCGGAGCTTCAGTCTGTTTACAATGATATGAAGAAGTCCGCTGACGGAACCTCAATGCAGAAATACAAGGAGCAGCTTCCGCTTATCGGAAAAACAAACTATGAGGGAATGGGCTTTACCGCTGAGGAAGGCATGTTCGATGAAAAGGGCGACGTAAGCGTTGAATATGCACAAAAGCACTTTAAATATACAACAAACAGCAATGTGCAGGCTACAGCCCCGGAAAATGCTAAAACGGTAAAAGTTGAGCTTAATCTTCCTGCCGGAGAGTGGGAAGGAGTAGGTGACGGACAGGGTCATGTATGGTTTGATAATATCAGCGGTTACGGAACAACCTCAACCTTTGATATAAAAAATCCAAGCTTTGAAACAGGTACTACTTTCCCGGAAAACTGGACGTTTGTAACAAACGGCAGCGGCAATTCCGAATTTAAATGGGAGGACACAGCAAATCTCGTAAGCGCCGGACTCAGAAGCGCATACATACAGAATAATGACCCGGAGGCAGACTGCTCGCTGATATCGGACGCAATAGAGATAGTTGCCGGAGAGCAGTATACCGTAACAATGAACGCGCGTCTTGACAGAGTTCTTTTGGGAAACAACCAGCTGCCGAGATATAATGACAGCGGAGTACAAATGATTCTGCATTGGTACGATGCTAACGGCAACGAGTTATCAAGCAACAATGTATGGCATAACAAGCGCGCCGGAACAGGTCCGCTTTGTAACCAGGCCGATGCGATAGTGTATTTCATGACAGGTGAGAAGGAATACGCAGAAAAGGCAAAATACGGTATTTTATTAAAGCTCAACGACATCGCTCAGGGCGCTGAAGAATGGATTATGACAAATTCAAGACCTAATAACGTAGATTCCTACGGCGGTGTACAGATAGGTCGAAATCTCTGTGTATTGAGCCAGATGTACAGTCTTATAAAGAATTCGGGAGTTTTTAACGACTATGAGCAGGATTTAGTGGCAAAGCTCTTTGAAGAGAATATACGCTTTATGGCGGATTACCGTGACAGAAGCGAGCTGACGCAGGAGGATTTCTCGGACGTCGGCAACTGGGCAACAGACACATGGGCAGGTACCGCAATGGTTGCTATGGCAATGCCGGAATACAAGGAATCGCGGCAGCTTTTAGACAATGGACTGTATCTTTTGTCCGGACAGATAGATACTGCTATCGGTGAAAACGGAACATATCCTGAGTCCACACGATACATGTGGGCAGGAATAAACAGATTCTCATTATATGCATATTGTAATGCGGTATATGAAGGTCTGGACTGCTTCGGCAACACCTATCTCGGAAAGCTTTACAAATATGCGGTAGATATACAGACTCCGTATTACAGCTATCTCGGATATTCGTCAAGTCCTCCGTTCGGAGACAACACATTGGCAAGCGGTAATTTCGGACTTGCGTATGCATATCTTGATCAGATATATAAGCTTGATCCCGAACTGTCACAGGCATTATATAAGACATGGGTAAATGCGGGACGTCCGCATATTGGCTACGGCTCTGAGGATGTAGGCATACCGGCGCTTTTTGCACCGACTCAGTTTAAGGAGGACAACTCCTACAAGCTGTCACTTTCAAGTAATAATGATTATCCTGAATCGATGGGACCGATTTTCAGAGATAATTTCGGTGTAAGAGGCAAGGAGACATATGTGGCAATAAATGCTCCTACAAGAACAACAAAGCATATGCACGATGATACGGGACAGATAATATTCTATGCAAACAGTGAGCCGATGATAATGGATCCGGGTGTTGAAGGATATTTCGACGCGACAACATTGGGTTGGTTCAAGGGCTCGGCTTCGCACAGTGTGCTCCAGTTCTATGGAACGAGTGACTGGTCGAAGTGTCCAAATCCGGGTGACAGTGATGTACCGTCGGTTGTAGAGCAATTTGTGACAAATGACAACATCGATTTTTCAAAGGTTAAGATACAGCACTCCGGAGGAGAGCAGGTTCGTAACGTAGCATATCTGCGCGGCGGCATTAATGCGCTTGTTGTATGGGATGACGTCACATCAACCGCAAAAGCGAGAACAAACTGGGGAACACAGGCAAAATCCGTAAGTATAAGCGGAAACAAGTTCATATCCATAGGTCACTTTAATATGGATCTTGAAACAACTATTCTTCCGGCGGAGGATTCATCACGAAAGTACTCAACAAAATGGGGAAGAATGACAATTTCATGG
>JBJEIV010000331.1:0-1754 GCA_051877395.1 Candidatus Ornithomonoglobus sp. | reverse complement strand
GGGGCATATAACCTTTAAGGGCACCGGACAGTCAACGGTATATGTAACAGGTGATTCCTACAATACGAGCTTTAATTTTGCCGTTTACGAGAATCCGGAGGAAATTCGGATCACGGACGAATCAAACGGCGGAGGAGTTGAGGCTCTCTATCTTGACGAGGGCGCTATGAGGAACTTTGACCTTGAGGCGGCGGCGTATGTAAACGATACGCATCTTGAGGTATATCCGAGCCTTTTCCTCTGGGAGCTTGAGGGAACCTTGGGAACCGTTGACGAGGACGGAACAGTATCTCTCAAGGACGACGGAAGCGAAAGCGCGGTACTCAGAATTACAGCGGGCGAAACGACAAAGGAAATCCCGATATATGTTGTGGAAAAGGACACGTTTTCTGATATTGCCGGACACTGGGCGCATGATATTATCCAAAGCATGGCGGACAGCGGCATTATAAACGGCATTGAGGAGGACGGACAGCTTCTCTTTAAGCCTGACAGCAATATAACAAGAATACAGTTTGCGGCGATCATGTGCAATGCTCTGGGCATAGACCCGGAGGAATACATCGCGGCGGAGCTTGATTTTACCGACAGCGGCAATATACAGCCGTGGGCGGTTAACTATGTAAAGGCAATGGTAAGCCTTGGGTATATCAACGGACGCTCGGACGATGACGGAGCTACCTCATATTTTGCGCCGGAGGATAATATAAAGCGTTCTGAGGCGTTTGCTGTTATGAGCAGAACAATAGATGATGACAGGACAGCTAAGCTTACCTATGCGGACGCGGACAGCATACCTTTATGGGCAGTCGATTCATTTAAAAAGCTTGCAGCGTTCGATATAATAGGCGGCTTTGAGGATAATACAATAAGACCCGAAAATTTCACAACGAGAGCTGAAGCGGCGGCGCTTGTTATGAAGCTGATTAAAATTATTGATTAAATTCTTGCAATCCCGTAGGAAATATGATACAATAAATATTATCAATTCATACGCGGGAGGAAAGCGAAATGAAACACAGAAAAAGGGGTATAAAATTTATAGGCTGCGCAATAACTGCGGCATCGCTGCTCGCGGGCGGAACCGTGATGCCTGCTTCGGCGGGTGATGCCGGAAAGCTTGCGGCGTTCCCGGGAGCCGAGGGCGGCGGAATGTACGCCTCAGGCGCAAGAGGCGCGGAAAATATTGAAATATATCATGTCACAAACCTCAATGACAGCGGAAAAGGCTCGCTTCGTGATGCGGTATCGCAGTCGGACAGAATTATAGTGTTTGACGTTGCGGGAAATATTGAGCTTGTAAACGCGCTGAGTATTATAGGGGATAATCTTACAATTCTCGGTCAGACCGCGCCGGGGGACGGAATATGTATAAAGAACAACACGGTCGGCGTGTTCGGCGATAATGTCATAATACGCTATCTGCGCTTCAGAATGGGCGACGAGCTTACCGTTGAGGACGATTCAATCGGCGGCAGAGGACTTAACAATGTAATTATCGACCACTGCTCAATAAGCTGGAGCGTTGACGAGTGCGCCTCCTTCTATGAAAATACAAACTTCACAATGCAGTGGTGTATAGTTGCCGAAAGCCTTAAAGAGTCGGTGCACGGCAAGGGTACGCACGGCTACGGCGGAATATGGGGCGGACAGAACACAAGCTACCACCATAATCTTCTCGCTCATCATGACAGCCGCAATCCGAGAATCGCAACGGCGGGCATCGAGGCGGCAAAGGAGGACGTAACGCTTCA
>JBJEIV010000330.1:0-1758 GCA_051877395.1 Candidatus Ornithomonoglobus sp. | reverse complement strand
CACAGAGAACGGGCTATTATTTCACCGGATGGCGTTCGCAGGACAATGATCAGAAGCTTGTGTCGGCAGACGAAACAATTTCCGTGAATGAAAGCACAAGCTTTGTCGCAGAATGGGAGTTGGCGCCGCCTGAGGAGGTTAAGGTTACATATGATTACAGCACAAACGGCGGCAGCTCGGCAAGCGCGCAGGAGCAGACTGTTAAATATAATTCGCCTGCGGACCTCACGCCGACAGCGGTAAAGAGCGGCTATGAATTTGTCGGCTGGAATACCGATCCCGATGCGTTGGAAGCATTAAAAGAATACACAGTTTTTGAGGATACAACTCTGTATGCGATATTCAAAAAAACGGTATCTCTGCGATTCTATTCAAGAAACGGAATGATACAGACAACCATACCAGCGGACCTTTACAATAATGAAACAGACGGCGTGGTTGTGCTTCCGGAGATTGCTTCTTACAAGGGTTGGGAGCCTCTCGGATGGCGAAACGACAGTACGGCGGCAGAGCCTGAGATATACGGTGAGGAGATGGAGTTCTCTGAGGAAAAAACGAATTTTTACGCGGTATATTCAAAGGATATAACGCTTTCGTATGATACCGACGGCGGCAGTGAAATAAAAGGCGAGACAAAACAGCAGTATTACAATTCTGCGGGCAATATATCAGAGGTTGAGTTTACCTTTGCCGAAGCTCCGTCAAAGGCTGCGGATGTATTTGTGTCATGGGCGATCGGAAGCAAGAACGGAGAGAAGCATCAGCCCGGTGAGATCATAAAAGCGTCGGAGAATGTAACCGCTTATGCGGTCTGGGAATCCGATAAGATAGTTCAGTACACCGTGACATATAACTACGGCGAAAACGGCGGCACATCAATAACTGCCGCAACTGCGTCAGTGAGCGTAAATTCAGGAGATAAAGCCGATTTATCCGTCGACGCTTACAAGGACACATATGAGTTTGTCGGTTGGAATACGGATAAAAATGCGACAGAGGGTATGACGCAGTACATCGTTACGGAGGACGTGACGCTGTACGCGATATTTGAAAAAACCGTTATGGCGCAGTTTATGAATGAAGCAAACGATGCGCAGAGCGTACAATACGCGGTGCTGTATAACAATGCCGATACAGCGATTGTTACGGCGCCTGAGCCGCTGCCGAAGGACGGCTGGGAAACAGACGGCTGGAGAAGCGATACGGAGGCTGCTCCGGCAAGCTGCAAGAGCGGCGCGGTAAGGATAAGTAATGACACATATTTCTATCCGGTATACAAGCGTTTTATCTCACTCTCCTATGACATAAACGCAGGAAATGGTCCGATCCGTCCCGACACGTCTTTGCAGTACATGAACGGCTTCGGCAATACTCAGGAGGCAGCCTTCACGCTTGCGGCGGCGCCACAGAGAAACGGCTACAGCTTCACGGGCTGGAGCGTGAGCGTGGATCCAACAAGAGGATATCAAAGCGGAGAAATAATAAAATTAACAGGGAATGCTGTTGCGGCTGCGATGTGGTCTGAAATACAGACTCCGGCTGACAGCGTTTCGGTGACATATGATTACGCGTCAAACGGCGGCAGCAGAACCACAAAGGCATATGATACGTTAATATCGGGCGACAAGGCAGACCTTACACCTACAGCTGTGAAAGCGGGTTTTGAATTTGTCGGCTGGAATACCGACAAGAACGCGCAGACGGCTCTTGAGGAGTATACAGTGACCGACAATACAACACTGTACGCAATATATAAAA
>JBJEIV010000329.1:0-1769 GCA_051877395.1 Candidatus Ornithomonoglobus sp. | reverse complement strand
TAATTTTTGTGGTATTGCACGAATTCAACAAATATTTTTTGTGCATTTTATACCAAAACTACACAAAGCCTTACTTATGAACATTGATTATATATAAAAAAAGAAGGAGCGCGGCAGGCCGTAATCCCCGCCGCATTCCTTCTCTTGATTATATCAACAGAATATAAATATAATATGTATCAAATGATGTTTTTCTGTTTATTAATTAATTTTTCATACGTTTAATTTATCTTGCCGCAAACACCTGTGTCCAGTAAATGGTGCCGTTTGAAGCCTTAGCCGCGCCGACGCCTATCTCCTTAACCCTTGAGTTCAGGATATTTGCGCGGTGTCCCGAGGAGTTCATCCATGCGTTCATGACCGCCTCCGGGGTCTTCTGTCCGTATGCGATGTTCTCCGCCGCCGCGGTGTAGCTTATTCCGGCATTGCGCAAACGGTCAAACGGTGATTCGCCTCTGAGGTTTGTGTGGCTGAAATAGTTGTTGTCAATCATGTCCTGACTGTGAGCGCGCGCAACCGCCGCAAGATCATCCGCCCATGTAAGGCTGTGCAGACCGTTTGCCGCGCGCTCCTTGTTTACCAGCTCAAATACCTCTTTTTCAAGCGAGCTTACCGATGTCGGAGCCTGAGGCGCCGGTGTTTCAATCGGAGCCGCTGTCGGAGCTGCAGTAGGCGCCGCTGTCGGTACTACCGGAGCCGACGTTTCTGTTGGGGCATCTGTCTGCTCCGGCGCTGCCGTTTCCTGCGGTTCCTCTGTTTCCACAGGCGCTTCTGTTTCCTGTGGGATCTCCGGCGTCTCCGCGTCACCGCTGCCCGGCTTATTCTCTCCGTTTATACAGCCGAAGCCGAACGAGCCGATAAGCTTATCAATATCGTCCTTTGTTATACAGCCGTCGGACTGAACTATCTGTCCGTTTACCGTAAAGCACGAGCCGTTCACCGGAATTGTTATAACCGCGGTCTTTGCCATAGCGGAGCCTGAGCATGCCATGATTCCCGCAGCTATCAACAGTGTAGTTATTTTTTTCATAAAACCTATTCTCCCTTCATTCCGTTGATATACAGCGCGGCTCGTCTGTGCTGTTTTAACGAGCCGCAGTTATATTATACTGCTTTATGCACTGTTTGTAAATGCAAAATATATGGATATAGGGGAAGAAATTAAGTTTTTTCAAAAAAGTCCTTGACAATCACGTTCCGATTTGCTATAATATTGTTTGTTATCGGGGTGTAGCGCAGTTGGTAGCGCACGCGTCTGGGGGGCGTGATGCCGCAGGTTCAAGTCCTGTCACTCCGACCAGCCAAAAGACCTCGCAAGGCATGTAAATATGCGCCTTGCGAGGTCTTTTATTTTGGTATTTTTCACATTTGGTTGCTGTTTTGGTTGCTAAATCAATTTATTAACCAAAACACACCTGTCCTATCAAGTATGGTGAGTATTCATCAATTCATATCGTACATTCCGCAGCGGTATTCACGGACGATCGTGCGCAGGTCCTTATAGCTCAGATGCAGCTCGCCGTTCTCATCACCCTGCACCGCTCCGCACTGCATCGCCGCTGTCAATGCGTCTTTTGCCCACGCGGGAACATTAACATCATTGTAATTAAATACAAACGTGCTTTCAACTGCATTCATAAGCCGTTTGTTCGTTGTCTTCAATTCCGCTATTTCCGCAGCCTGCGTCTGTATAAGCGCCTTTAATTCCTCATATTGTGTCATTGTTAATTCCTCCTCATTTCCTAAAATACTGTAGTCCAGAGTTATAA
>JBJEIV010000328.1:0-8663 GCA_051877395.1 Candidatus Ornithomonoglobus sp. | reverse complement strand
AGATGCTGTTTACAGCCGGTATTATGGTTGCCGCAACACTGCTGTCAAAGGTGCTCGGTCTTGCGAGGGATTCACTCCTTACGGCATTTTTCGGAGACGGAATAGAGTCGGACGCCTTCTTTGCCGCCTCTACGATTCCCACAACGCTGTTTGACGTTGTTATAGGCGGAGTGATATCGGCGACCTTCATTCCCGTGTTTAATAACATAATGGCGGAGAAGGGCAAGGATGAAGCGATGAGCTTCGTCAATAAGTTTGTGACGCTGATTGTATGTATTACGATCGCGATTTCGGCTCTGGGAATATTATTCAGAACACAGCTTGTAACGATTATGGTTTCCGGCTATTCGGCCCAAAAGCAGGCATTGGCGGCAAATCTGACGGCGATAATGTTCCCGATGATAATTTTCACTGGACTTGCCTTCTCGTTTGTGGGACTTCTTCAATCCTTCGGTGAGTATAACATACCGTCAATAATCAGCCTTGTATCGAATGCGGCAATTATTCTATATTATATAACCTTAGGAAAAAAGTTCGGGATCTACGGTCTGGCGGTTACAATGATTATCGCGTGGAGCCTGCAATTTCTGATAGAGGTTCCGTGGATAAAAAAATTCGGCGTCAGGTTCAGACCGGATTTCCGGTTTAAGGATAAATATATAATTCAGGCGGTAAAGCTTGCCGGACCTATGCTTATCGCAACCTGGGTGCAGCCGTTATACACACTCATAAATCAGAAGCTTGCCTCAAATATTGACAGTGTAGTAACATATATTCAGCAGTCGAGCAGGCTGTATCTCATAGTTACGGGAGTTGTGAGCTTTGTAGTAACAAACCTTATATTCCCCAAGCTTGCGCAGGCGATCGCCGATAAGCGTGACGAGGATGCAAAGCAGCTGTTTTCAATGTCAATAAAGGCGATGTTCATTGTTATTCTGCCTCTTATGGCTGGCTTTATGATACTATCTGAGCCTGTGTCAGCGATAATATACGGATACGGAAAAATGTCACAGGAGGGAATACGGACTATATCTGTATTGCTTAAATGCTATTCAATAGGAATGGCGGGACTGGCGATAAATGAGGTTCTTTCAAAGACCTTCTTTTCGATGCAGGATTCAAAAATACCTATGAGGAATTCTGTTTTCAGTATGATTGTGAATGTCGTACTGGCTTATGTACTCTTCCCGTTCTTAAAGGCGAACGGACTCGCGCTGGCCACCGCTCTGGGCAGTATATGCAATGCGGTACTTAACGCGGTCAGCATGGGAAGAAAGCATCCGGGAATGTTAAAGAAGCAGGATGCTGTAACTATTGTAAAGGTTATTATATCGACAGCGGTCATGGCGGTCGTTTTATATCTTGTATATAATATGATAAGCGGAAGATTTGACGGTCTTGCAGGAAATATAATAACCTGCGCGGTATGCGGCATTGCGGCGGTCATAGTATATGGAATAATGATTTTAATTCTCAGAGTTAACGAAGTTATGGCTCTGCTTCCGAAACGTAATAAATAAAGGGAAAGGAATGATATATGCTTTTCACTAAGTTTTCTATAGTCAACGCAATGAAGAAAACTTAGTGAAAAGAGGTTTTAACCGCTTGCATTAAG
This sequence comes from Candidatus Ornithomonoglobus sp., assembly GCA_051877395.1. Taxonomy (GTDB): domain Bacteria; phylum Bacillota; class Clostridia; order UBA1381; family UBA1381; genus Ornithomonoglobus. Next base: position 7,048 of record JBJEIV010000328.1, on the reverse strand, counting down.
TACGATTAAAATACAGAGTACTTAATGCAAGCTATATAGGTAATTAAAATGAATAGTATTATAATTACAACGGTTGTCAATTTGTGTTTGCGGTTTGCGGATTATTTCACAAAGAGCAGACTATGGGCAGTCATTATGGGAATAAACCGCTTTTTCCAACGGTCATGGAAAAACAGCAGAATAATGAATTTTCTCAAAACGGGCGGTGTATCATCGCGGGAGAGCTTTTTTGGACGGGTTATGATGTCGCCCTTCACATTAACGGAATTTATAAGGGACAAGGCAGGAGGAAAGCTGGCAGAAAAGGTTGATAAAAGCGTTATCTGTGAAACAGCGCGGGTATATGTCCAGAACTTTATGGCAATAAATACACGTTTCTGGGGAATCATGCTTCTGTGCGCGACACTGGTGTTTAACACTCTGCATTTTTTGAGGGGAATGGGTGTAAATAAAATTGTGCTTTGCCTTTCTGTAATTGCGGCATTGCTGTCGCTTGTAGACCTTAATGTTATGGGCTGGCTTTCAGGCTCGAAGGTTATAGAGTTCTGCAAGGCGTGCGCGGGCGTAAAGTATGTGACCTTTGATTTCTATGATGAAAAGAAAACAAAGGGGATAACAAGACTTGTCGCGGCGATCCTTATGGGCGCTCTTACCGGAGGCGTTATGGCTGTTATGCCGCTTTACGGTATACTGATCCCATTTGCGGCATTCGGAATGCTGCTCGTATTGCAGTACCCTGTAACAGGTGTTTACGCTGCGGTGTTTGTAGCGCCGCTTATACCGTTTTCATCGGTGCCGATAGCGGGAATATGTCTCTGGACAACAGTATCACTTGTTATAAAGTCAGTACTTGATAAGAAGTTTGTATGGAAACGAGACGGAGTGGGGGTCGCGCTTCTGATATTCCTCGCGGTGCTGCTTGTTTCGTGCATTTTCTCGTTTTCACGCGCCTCAAGCCTTATGGTATGGGTTATGTATTTTATATTTGTAACCTTCTACTTTGCGATTATAAACACAATAAGAACAAGGTCACAGCTCTACGGCTTGCTCAGGCTGTTTGTAATCTCGGGCGCGCTGGTTGCGCTTTACGGCGTTATGCAGTACGCGTTCGGCTGGACCACAACAAACGCGTGGATAGATGAGGAAATGTTTGAGGACGAAACGATGCGTGTTTATTCAACGCTTGCCAATCCTAACGTGCTCGGCGAATACCTCCTTCTCGTTCTTCCGGTATCGGCTCTGTTCTTTTTAAAGGATAAGGCAAAGAGCCTGTCAAAGTGGGTATATCTTGCGGTAACGGGGCTTATCTTCCTCTGCCTTATACTCACACAGTCAAGAGGCTGCTGGCTCGGCTTTATGGTAACGGTCGTACTCTTCATAACCTTCTATGAAGGGCGATGGTGGGCGTTTATTCCGCTTGTGCTGTGCATACTGCCGTTTATAGTTCCGCAGACGGTTGTGGACAGGCTTATGAGTATCGGAGATATGGAGGACTCCTCCACCTCTTACAGAGTGTATATTTGGATGGGCGCAATAGGAATGCTGAGACACTATCTTGCCGGAGGTATAGGCATGGGAGAGAGCGCGTTTAATCAGGTTTACCCGTTCTTCTCATATAATGCGATAATAGCTCCTCATTCGCACAATACCTTCCTCCAGCTCCTTGTTGAGGGGGGTATTCCGGCTCTTGTTTCGTTCCTTGCGGTTATCGTTGTATACCTAAAGGGCGCGCAGAGGATATATTCAAGACGGGCAAAGAAGTCCTTTAACTCGTCCATGACGCTGGCGCTTGCGGCGGGGATATGCGGCTTCTTGTTCCAGAGCCTGTTTGATTATACCTTCTATAACTATCGTGTTATGGCGGTATTCTTTATGGTAATAGGAATTACAATGTGTTTCCGCTATATTACAAGCAAGGAAGAAGGCGATATATAATGGATAAGAAAAAAATAATTGAGGTTTCCTCCGATACGAATATCGGCGGCGCCGGCAAGTGCCTTATAACCCTGCTTGAAAATTTTGATTATGATAAATTTGATGTTAAGGTAATTCTGCCTCCAAACAGCCTGCTCAGGCCTATGGTTGAGGAAAACAGCATTGAGGTTATAGAGGTCGACGGAATTGCGGAAAAGTCTCTTGATATAAAGTCAATTAAAAGGCTGAAGGCAGTGTTTGAGGCGGAAAAGCCCGACCTTGTACACACCCACGCAAGCATGTCTGCGCGTATCGCCGCAAGGCACGCCGGAGCAAAGGTGGTTTATACGCGGCACAGTGTGTTCCCGCCTAAGAAGTACATGACAAGCTTTCCGGGAAAACAGATAAACGGCGCTTTTAATAACTACTATTCTGACGGTATAATCGCTGTTGCCGAGGCCGCAAAGGAAAATCTTACGGATACCGGAGTAAAAGCGGAAAAGATAAAGGTAATTCTTAACGGTGTTAAGGGTCTTACCCCTGTATCTGAGGAGGAAAAAACTGAGATCCGCAGGCGCTTCGGTGTCGCGGAGGATGAAAAGGTTATTTCAATAGTCGCGCGGCTTGAGGACATAAAGGGTCATGAATATTTCATAGAGGCTGCCGATATGCTCCTCAAGGACGGAATAAAGGCGAAGTTCTTTATAGCCGGAACAGGCTCTTATGAGAGCGCGCTGAAGCAAAAAGTAAAGCGGCTTGAAAGAGAGGACAAGATAATTTTCACCGGCTTTATATCCGATGTGGATAAGCTTATGAATATAACGGATATTCAGGTCAACGCCTCATACGGCACCGAAGCTACAAGCCTTGCGCTGCTTGAGGGCATGAGCCTTGGTATTCCGGCGGTGGTTTCGGACTTCGGCGGAAATCCGGGCGTTATAAAGAATAAGGAAAACGGATATGTTGTCGCAAAGCAGAACAGCGCGGCTTTAAGAGCCGCAATTCACAGGCTGCTTGGGAATGATGAGCTTTACAGCTGCATGAGCAAAAGAAGCACAGAGATTTTCAACAGCACCTTCACTGCTGAAGCAATGACACGGAACACAGAGAATTTTTATCTTAACATAATAGAGGGAAAAGGAGTAAAATAATGGCAGATAGAAAGAAATGGACTCTGATAGACACGCTGATTGTTATTCTGGTAGTTGTTGCGTGTGTCGGAGGTTATAAAATGTTCAGTACCAAGGCAACCGGCGGAGAGTCGAACAAAATAAAGGTGCAGGTAATGATAACAAATCAGGAGCAGTCTTTTGCGGACGCAATGACTGTCGGAGATGATGTAACGGTTAGTCTTACCGAGAAGGACTCCGGAACACTTATTGATTTCAGGACTGAGCCGGCAGAGGCGATGGTTTATGATGCGATAAACGGCGAATACAAAAACTCGGCGATTGAAGGAAGAATTGATATTTATGCAACGGTAGAAATGGATGTAACAGAAACAGATTATGCATTCACAGCCGGTTCAACAATAGTTCAGGTCGGCACAAAGCTGCCTTTCAGAGGGAAGGGCTATGCCACTGAGGGCTATGTGATCACTATTGATGAGGAGGAATAATGAGATGAATAAAGACGGAAATATTAAGGGAAAGTTCAACATTATTGACCTTCTTGTAATAATATTGATAATTGCTGTTATAGCGGGTATAGTTGTCCGATTCGGAAGCAAAATAACAACAGCAGTAAAATCCGATGAAGAATTTGAGTATACAGTGAAGCTGGAATCTGTAAGACAGTACACAGTAGACGCCCTTGAAAAGAAGGGTAAGCTGTCGGATAAGAAGGCGACCGTGGATCTCGGAGAGATCATTGATGTACAGACAGAACCGGCGGCGTTCCTTTCGGAAACAGCCGACGGTCGTATGGTATACGCAAAGCAGCCGGACCGCTACACTGTATATGTTACGATCAGGACCCGCGGTAAGGAGTCCGATAACAGCTACATTACGGCGGATTCTGAGGAGCTTTCGGTAGGAAGAGATACCGAGATATATTCAAAATATGTTCATACCACAGGCGTCATTACAAGCGTAAAGAAGCTTGGAGATTGATTATGAAATTATACGGGGAGGGCATTATGTCCTCCCTTTGCTTTAATAAATCAGAAAAAATTAAAATTAATGCAACCTTTTAATATTCTGATTCGTATTATTAATGAAACCGGTTTTAAGAGGCAATTGTCACAGGAGGATGTGCGATGTACAGCTATACATATGACGATATAGCGCGGCGCTATATAGACACTGTCTATAGGCTTGCTTTGGCTCGCACAAAATCGCGGGAGCATGCGGAGGATGTAACGCAGGATGTGTTTTTAAAGCTTATGCAGAGCAAAAAGCAGTTTGAACGAGAGGAACACCTCAAGGCATGGCTGCTGAGGGTGACGATAAATCATACAAAGGATCTGATGATGTCATCATGGCTTCGTAAAACCGACGCGCTGGATGAAAATATTCCGGCGGAGGACAACGAAAAAAGCGAGCTGTATGATGCGGTTATGCAGCTGCCGGTAAAATACAGAACGGTAATTCATCTGCATTATTACGAAGGCTACAGCATTGATGAAATTGTAGGGATAATGAAGGTCAAGCAGGGCACTGTCAAGGCGCAGCTGCACAGAGGACGTGAAATGCTTAAGAATATTCTGAGAGGGGAGGTGATATGACATGGAGGATAATGAGCTTGGCAGAGCATATAAAGAGCTGTTTGACGGCATAAAGGCGAGCGATGAGCTGAAAGCGCGTGTACTCGCCGGGAAACGGAGAAAATATGATGTAAGACCTGTTATTGCAGCAATAAGCACAATTGCGGCGGCAGTTGCCGTATTTGCCGCAGTCCGCGGATATGATTTCAGTCATAGAGATGACGGAGTGATTACCGAAACAGCGGTAACCGAAACGGCCGCTCCGCGAAAGGGTATTTCCGAACCGTTTGAACAAAATAAGGAAGAAGCCGATGAGCAGGCAGAGGAGAGTGTGCAAAAGCCTGATGCTGTAACGGAGACAGCGGAGCATGCGAAAAAACCTGCCGCTACGCCGGATGCGGCAAAGAAGACAACGGAGGACTATATGCGGGAGGCTCTTGAAGGCATGAGTACGGCGGCCCCTTCCAAGGAAAGAGAGGCGCCTGAGAGTATACAGCCGCCGTCGGCATATGCTCCAAAGGAATCCGCAGAATACGAACAGGGGACTGTTCCGTCGGGTACGAACGAAAAAGTAAATGAGGAAGACGAGGAACAAGGGGTATCCGCTGCAAAGACGCGTATAATTGAACGATCCTCCGTGCCGGAAGCCTCTGTATCAGACGATCAGGGCGGTTCACTTGTAATTCCGTTCCCGACCGGACCGGTAACTCTGAGAATGAATTCACAGTCTGTTCTTGCGGAGCTTATGTATGAAATCGCACCTGCATCGGAGGACACGGATACGGCAGAGGAGTATCATACCGAAAAATGGGATAACCAAATGTATTTTGATTATCTTGGAATTGATATTATTAACGACCTGAAGCTGAGCGATGATATGAAGTATTCAGGCGATAATGCTTACTATTTTGCGGTAGACACCAATGGCAGACTGAGAAATGATACAAGAATATTCACCTTTGAGGGTTCGGAGGGGAGACTTGTAAGCGTACTCACATCACGCGATACGACCTTCGTCGATTCTGTCCTCAGTTCACCGGAGGTTATGAAAAGCAGAATAAGCGATATTCAGGTCGCGGCTTTTCAGCCTGATCAGGCATATTACTTTTATATGAAGAGCAATGATGTGGCATATATAATAACGACTGAGGAGCTTGACGGTCAGGAAATTGCGGATCTGCTGTTCTCGATTGATACGGAGCAGTAAAGGAGACAAAAGATAATGAATATTAAAATTAAAGTAACGGCAATGGCGCTTGCAGTATCAATACTTGCGCTTACAAATACGCTTGCGTCTGAGGAAACGGAATATATAAAATATACAAACGAGATGGAGTTTGTAACCGCAAACGGAATTATGGAGGGTGATGAAAACGGTGATCTGCGTCTTGACGATACGATCACCAGAGCGGAATTTGTGAAAATGCTCATGACTGCGGCAGAGGACAGCAAAATGGATAAAATGCTCAACGGATATGACTATACAGGGTATACCTTTGACGATGTGCCGCGGGAGCATTGGGCGCTGGAATTTATAGCGAAGGCAAAGGCGTTGGGCTTTGTTGACGGCGTTGATAACAAACACTTCAGCCCGGAGCAAAGCGTGACTTACGCGCAGGCAATCAAAATTGTTCTGACCGCATGCGGCATGAATCCGTATAATGTGGTTTATCCGTATGGATATATTTCAGCGGCGATAGACAGCGGAATGCTGACGGGTATCAATGTAAAGCCGGATGAGCCTATAACACGAGGAGATGCGGCAAAGCTTATGTATAATGCAAATGCGGCGGTAAATGAAGGGACTCTGAGCTTTGAGCTGTCGGATATTCTTATGTATAATGATAACAATGCTTCCAAGGGAATTGCGGGCTACGGCTTGTTTTCTCATGAGGTAACGGTTACACCGTCTTACGGGGGGAGCTCGGCGCTTCCGGCAGGCTCCGTATCGGACAGCAGCTCCGCCTCAGCTCCAATGCAGTCGGCAGGCGGCGGAGGTGCTGCCTCTGTAAGCGAAAGCGCTGTTAACAGCTATGGCATGGCTGTAATTCCCCAAGGGCGGTATTTCGGCGGTGAGGAATATGAAAACTATGAGCCGAACGAATTTCGCAAAACAAAGCTTTCACCGCTTTCAACCTTTTCTATTGATACCGACACAGCATCATATTCAAATATGCGACGCTTTATATCCCTCGGAAAAAAGCCGCAGGACGGCTCAATAAGGACAGAGGAGCTTATAAACTATTTCGAGTATGAAACACCGGAAATGGCGGAGGACGCGCCGTTCGGTGTTACTGCGCAGCTTACGGACTGCCCGTGGAGCCAAAATAAGCTTGCGAGGGTGACAATTGCCGGAGCTGAGGCGCAGACGGATAAGCCGTCAAACCTTGTGTTCCTCATAGATGTTTCAGGCTCAATGTCATCATATAA
>JBJEIV010000327.1:0-1788 GCA_051877395.1 Candidatus Ornithomonoglobus sp. | reverse complement strand
AATTTCTATTTTAAATTGTCCCACGCATAAATCCATATCCAATGCGCCGATAAACGGCAGCTCCAATTCTCCGATTTCAGGTTGGATCGAAAGCTCCTCCTGCTTCTCGGTCGCAGTGTCAGCAAAAGAATATGTGGATTTTACGGGCGCGTAAGACGTTTGCTTCAACTCCTCGAGCTCCGTTATATGACCTTTAAGGTCAATGGCTTTTCCGTTTCCGATGTATCTGTCGGTTGTAACTCTCGCATAGAGTATATCGTTTGAAGTGTACTGCGACTGCTTTCCGCTGTCAAATGTGCAGCTGAGCTGCCATGTACCGTCAGACTGCTTTGTTGCTCCGCTGAGAACCGATTTTTCCTTGTGTGTAACAGGGTCATAGACTATGAAATCAACATTTTTTACGCTCTCTGTACGTTCTACTCCGTCCGAATCAGTATATTTTGTGCCGTCGTTGTCTATTGCCGCGCACAGCGTTACAAGCTCGCTGTTAATGGGGATAAAGCCCATAACCAGATTATTGCTGTTGAGGACGCTTATTGAAGAAAGCTTCGGTCTGTCAGCGCTCAGCGCGCTGATTTCAACGGTTCCCATATCCTGCTTGTGATAGCTGTTTGTATATTCAACCTCCTTGCCGTCTTTTATGGCAGTAAAGGTTTCTGTTGTAACCTCCGTCTGTGACAGCTGCACATCCTTATACAGCATCTGACCCGAAGCATCTACTTTGCAGCGTACAAACGCTCCCGCAACTCCCGGCTCAGGATAAGTTGTAACACTACCTTTAATATCGGCTATGCCGTAGCGATCTGAACGCATTATCACATGCGCTCCGCTTGCCGGATACCATGCCTCTCCCTTTACCGCGCCGCTTATAGCGTAATCCGAATAATAAACACTGCCCGAAAGCGCATACGGAACGCTGTCCGTTTTCTCTGCCGTCAGATAGATAACATTATCATTGGTATTGGTTGTCGTGGTGTACGGGAATTTTATCTGCGAGTATTTTACTGTAGATCCCGCAGGCTGCCATACTGCTATTTCACTTTTATCCGCAGCCATTGCCGTGAGTTCATAAACGGTATTGGGCAAAAAGCTCTCGGTATCGGCAATGGTATAATAGATATAACCTTCACTTGAATTGCTTTTCTTTGCAAATATACCGCTTGTTATATTGAATTTTTTTATATCCTCTTTTTTGACTGCAACGATAAGCGCGTTATCCTTTTGTGAAATTTCCGGCGAAACAGTTATAACGCTGTTCACCATCATTTCGGTTACCGCTCCGTCCTCAGTTTTAAGTGAATATTTTTTGCTGTTTTCCGGCACAAACTCTATCTGCTTACAGGTATAAGTCGCAGCGTAGCCGTCCTTCATAACAGCCTGAAGCTTTACCGTATCACCGATATTATATTTATATTTAGCCTCCGCGTCGGTCTCGGCATAGGGCTTTGCCGGCACGTCCGAACCGAGATATACCGCCACATCCGCGCGGGAGTCCTTTTTAACCGTAAGAGTTCCGGTTAGCGGAGCCACTATCGGCTTAAGACTGAAGGTTCCGTATGTGCCGTCCTCCTCTAAGGTCAGAAGATCCTCATTCTGCCTGAGAAAGTCGTTTGTCAGCTGCACGCTGACGCTCTGTGTCCCCTCCGCATAGCTGCCTATATTTCTGCTTGACCTGCCGTTGCTGCTGACAAGCATCAGACCCTTGATATATGCGTATGGATTTTGTGTATCACGCATCTGTATCGATACGGTATTATCGGAAACATATGTATATGTTGAAGCGATTGT
>JBJEIV010000326.1:0-40944 GCA_051877395.1 Candidatus Ornithomonoglobus sp. | reverse complement strand
GATACCGCAGGCAAGCTTTGCTTCAATATCCTCCATTGTTCTTATGCCGCCGCCGGTCTGGACGGGAACGCTTACGCTTTCACAGATTTTTCTGATTGCGTCGGCATTTACGCCGTGACCTTTTAGCGCGCCGTCGAGATCGACAACATGAATGTATTCACCGCCGAGAGATTCCCATTTCTTAGCCATTTCGGCGGGATCATTGCCATATACGGTAATCTGATCAAAGCGTCCTTTTAACAGGCGGACGCACTGTCCGTCCTTTATATCTATTGCCGGATAAATTCTCATTCCTCGCTGCCCTCCGTTTTTTCCATGAATGCTTTGACCATCTCCATAATGCGGTCCTTTTCCATCTTCATGCTCACCTTATTGACAACAAAGCGGGCGCTGAGAGGACATACTACCTCAAGCACGTCAAGCCCGTTTTCGCGCAGCGTCGCGCCTGTTTCAACAATATCCACGATAACGTCCGAAAGACCTACAAGCGGACCAAGCTCCACGGAGCCGTTGAGCTTTATAATGTCAATGGTCTGGCCCTTTTCATCCTGAAAATACTTTCTCGCTATATTTGGGTATTTTGAGGCAACCTTGAGGTTTGTTATTTCGTCAAGCCTGCCCTTAAGCTCCGGTCTGCCGCATACGCACATATTGCATTTGCCAAATCCAAGGTCTACCATTTCGTAGATGTTTCTGCTTTCCTCTAAAAGCGTGTCCTTTCCGACAATGCCGATGTCAGCCGCGCCGTATTCAACATAGGTCGGAACATCGGACGCCTTGACGAGGATGAACTTCATTTTGTTCTTTTCATCAGTAAAGATGAGCTTTCTGGACTTCTCCTTCATTTCCGAGCAGTCCATTCCTATAGAAGTAAATATATCCATTGCAAGCTCCGCAAGTCTGCCCTTTGCAAGAGCCACTGTCAAATATCTCATTATACCGGTTCCTTTCATTAAAACATTCTAAAGCCCAGCTCCTGCGGTGAGGGCATGGGCTGAGGCTCGTCGCTTACGCCGTAGCCGAGAAATTCGTTTACCGTGGTTTCGAGGGTATCGTCCTTTTCATAATCGTAAATTGTAAGTCTGCCGTCGGGATATACGCGGAGAATGCAGGTGTTGTTTGTCGCTTCGGCGTACCTCTCAGCATCCTTAAAGCTTCCGCTGCCTATATACATTTCCGTAAGACAGCCGTTTATTCTGAGATTATGGGCAAGGTCATAGGCGGCTCTGTCCGCGTTCTTCTCGGCGTATATCAGCGTTGAGGGAACCTCGTCGGGCTTATCTGTGTAAACCTGCATAATTCTGTTCACGCCTATCGCGCAGCCGACAGCCCCCTTAGGCGCGCCGAACATTCCCATGAGGTTGTCATAGCGTCCGCCGGCGGCAATCGGGAAGCCGACGCCGTGGGTGTAGCACTTGAAGATCGAGCCGGTGTAGTAGTCGATGCTCTGGAGCATTCCGAGGTCAAGCGAAATATACTGCTCAAAGTCATATGCACAGAGAAGATCATATATCTGTCTGAGGTTGTCAAGGGCAACCTTTGAGGTTTCGTTAAGTCCCGGAACATTCGCGCGATCAATTATTGAAGCATCACCGAAGAGATAGGGGAGGTCGATCATAACTTGCTTGATGTTCTCTTCAATGTTGAGCTTATCTACAAGCTTTCTGATGCCCTGCGAATCCTTTGAATCAATTCTCGCGCGGAGCTTTTCGGTTGTTTCGGCGTCAAGACCGAGCTGCTCAACAAGACCGTTGAAAAATGCCACCTGCCCTATTTCCATTGATATTTCCTCGATACCCAGAGCCAGCATAGCCTCTATCGCGGCGGCGATAACCTCCGCGTCTGCCTTCGCGCTGTAGGAGCCTATAAGCTCAATGCCGCTCTGTGTGATTTCGCGGCGTCTTACGCCCTCGGTGTGCTCGGCTCTGAAAACGCTGCCCGTATACATATATCTTATCGGGAGTGTCGCGTTCTGCGCCTTTGTGGCTGCCATTCTTGCGATTGAGGTTGTAAAGTCCGGACGGAGGGCGAGGATCCTGCCCTGCTCGTCAAAAAATTTGTACAGCTTTTCCTGCGAAATCTGACCTGTTTCGCCGCTGTAGCAGTCATAGTATTCAAAGGACGGCGACTCAATTTCCTTATAACCGAAGGTGTTGAATACCATCCAGATAGTATTTTCAATATCCTTTTTTACCGCGCATTCATTCGGTAGTACGTCGTTTACGCCGTTAGGCGTATGCAGTTTCCAATCAGGCATTGCTAAAATTCCTTTCTGTTTATATCAATACAAGGGGCTGTATCAAAACAGAGCCGGCTCTATTATCAGATTTTTTTCAACTTTGTTTAAGTTGAAATTCATGTGTTAGAAATTAGAGCAATAAATTATTGTTTAGCGGCGTAAGCTTGTCCCCCTCCGGGAGGGGGAACGCCGCGAAGCGGCAAGGGGGAGAATGCGGGCGCGAAAGTGTGGTTTTATCCCAAATTTACGTCCCCATTACTCCCTCCGAGCGCCTGTCGGCGCCCACCTCCCTCCCGGAGGGAGGCAAGAACAGAGGCAGCTAAACAATAATTTAGTTTTGATACAGCCACTGAGTTTCGTGTTTAAAATACAAACGGCGGTCTCAGCCCACAAGCCGCAGCAAGCTCATTGGCGCGCTTTAGCTGCTTAAAGCGGTATTCGCAAAGCGCGTGCGTGTCCGAGCCTACGCTCACACCTATTCCCGCGCGGCGTATCGCCTCACGCTTGGACGCGTTTGTAAGAAAATCATAGTAGCAGTTATAATTTCCGGAGGTGTTAAGCTCCCAGAAGATTTTTTCGGCTTTGAGAACCTCTGTCATGTCTAAGCCGTAACGCTCGCTCATGGCGAAAATGTCGCAATGGGCAAGCCCGACAGGACACTCAAAGCGATGCCGCCACTGAACAAACTCAAAGAAGTCCATCGCGCGGTAATCGTCAAGGCTCTCAAAAAGGACAAAGTCCAGCTCCGCTATGTCATAGGTAAAAAGATCGTCTGGGCGCGGACGGGTGCCTATTTCAAGTCCGGCAAGCACCTTGATATACCCGGCATACTTAGCCTTGCATTCAAGCAGCTTATTAACATATTCCCGTATATGTGCGCCGATTGAGAACTGATGGTCGGTAATACCGACGGCGTCAACTCCATGCTCAATGGCATTTTCGATAATCTCCTCGGGGGTATTCTTTCCGTCATAGCTGAAGATTGTATGATTATGAAGATCCATTATCATGCCCGCGCGCCTCCTTTCATATGTTTTCTCATACTACTACTATTATATTATAGCACGGAGCGGAAGATTTTGCAATACCGTCAGGAAAACTTTCGGGGAAATTTCATGTTTTTCTTAATTGCCAAAGTAAATTCTCGTGTAAAATGTTTCCATGGAGAATTTAGTCTGGCAAACGAGAATTTACTTTGTCAATTCACCAATTTCATGTTTTTACGTTTTTATATCACAGCGTAGGAAGCGCTGAAAAAGGCTCCGAAGCTCAATGAGCCTCAGAGCCTTTTAAATATTACTTTTAACAGGGGAATAATTATGATTTCATGGCTTTTGCCATTTCCTGAGCCTGTTTTTTAATTCTGTCCTCGTCAAACTGATCTATCTGGTTCATAAGCGCAGAACGGAAGCCGGCGGCATTTTTTATTCCGGAAAATTCATAATCATCTGAGGAAGAGGTTATTTTAATAGTTCCGTAGCCGAATATCTTCCCCCAGAAACCGCTGTTGACGGTTACATTATTAACTTTATTAAGCGGAGTGTCAAGCTCGGTCGTTTTTATCAGTCCGATTTTTCCGACCACTCTTTTGTTTGTAATTGTGATTTCAGTGGTTTTCATTTTAATTACGGCGGGAATAATGGTAAAAAAACCGACTCCCAGAAACATCAAAAGAACATGAGGTATAAGCATCGCGCCGTGCAGCTTTCCCTCCATAACGATTTCCTCATCCCGCTTTAAGTTTTTCTGAATATAGCTCATCAGCCATGTCCTCCTTAGTATTATTTTAGTAGAAGTATATCATAGTTTTCGGTAAATGTCAATATCTTTAGATATTAAAAAATATTAATGCCTAAAGTAATTTGATATTGTTGCTGTCAAATGAGATAATAAAAATAAGAAAAAGAATATTCAAAGTGCTTTTATGAAAGGATTTAATGGTCAGCATGGAAACTGTTGGTGTAAAATTGGGGAAAGAAATTAGAAAAATACGAAACTCTCTCGGAATGAGCCAGGAGGAGCTTGCCTTCAAGGCGGGAATAAGCGCGGCTCATCTGGGGCAGATTGAACGCGCCGCAAAAAATCCTACGGTTGATACCGTAGCCGGAATTGCAGACGCGCTCGGTGTTTCGCTGTCTGAATTATTCTCTTTTAGCTTCGACCCGGACAAGAAAGGAAATCCTACCCTGTTTTCCAGAATTATGAATAATGCGGCTTCAATGAGCGAAGAAAATCAAAAGGAGCTTTTACGAATGATGAGAATTTTCAGACGCGTTTCAAGAGGATCGCCGATTTGACGAATGACCGAGAATACAGCAGCCGCTGCCGGAGCAGCGGCTGCTGTTGTCTGTATGCAGAACAAATTTAATCATTCAAGACTAACTTTAGTTACCTATATGTTGACGCAAAATACACAATTTTTTGACCGGAAAATTGTAAAAACTGTTCCATTGCGAAAAATTATTTCGATTATGTGAAAAAAGCTTGTGAAATTGTTGTCAATGTGGTATTATTGTAGCTGTGATATTACATTAATAATATTACTGTGATATTAACAGAAAAAATACAGGAGAAGTATGTTATATGAGTAGTAAAATTACCATCATTGGCGCGGGAAGCGTGGGTTCAACAATCGCCTACACTCTTTCAAACGAGGATATTGCATCGGAAATCGTAATGATTGACATCAATAAGCAGAAGGTTGTCGGTGAGGCAATGGATATTGTGCAGGGAGCTTCCTTCCGCGATCCTATATCGGTTATCGCGGGTGATTATGAGGATGCGAAGGATTCCGATATTGTTATTATAACATCGGGAGTTGCGCGTAAGCCGGGACAGACAAGAATAGAGCTTACACAGACAAATGTTGATATTTTGAAGAGTATAACACCGGACATTGTAAAGGCTGCACCGAACGCGTTATACATTATAGTAAGCAATCCGGTAGACATTATGACCTATGTTTTTACGAAAATATCGGGTCTGCCGGAAAATCAGATCATGGGCTCGGGAACGCTGCTTGATACCGCAAGACTGAGATACGGTCTTTCGGAGCACTATCAGATAGCTCAGAGAAACATTCACGCGTATGTTTTCGGCGAGCATGGCGATTCCTCCTTTGTGCCGTGGTCGGTGGCAAAGATTTCGGGCTGCTCAATAAGCGAGTATGCGGAGATGATGGAGCAGCACGGAAAGAAATTTGAGCCGCTTGACGAGGACAAGATGACAGCCTATATACATGAGTCGGGAGCAAGAATTATCGAGAATAAGGGCGCGACCTTCTATGCGGTATCTGTTTCGGTATGCCGTCTGTGCTCGCTTCTGCTTTCGGCTTACGATTCGATTTCTACTGTGACATCAATGCTTCACGGTGAGTATGGAATAAGTGATGTATGTATCAGCGTTCCGACGCTTATAGGACCTCAGGGGGTACGGTGCAAGGTTCCCGTAAGACTGACCGATGAGGAGATTGGAAAGCTTCGTCACAGCGCGGATGTGCTTCGCGGAGTAATTGAAAAGATAGAATTATAATTTCAGAAAGGAGCAGCAGTAATAACATGACATACAGTTATTATCCCGGATGTACCTTAAAGAATAAGGCGCAGGCTTTGGATAAGTATGCCCGCGCTTCCGCTCGGGCGCTGGGCTTCGGATTAGAGGAAATAGAGGAATGGCAGTGCTGCGGGGGAGTATATCCTCTCGGAAATGACGAAATAGCGACAAAGCTCGCGTCCGTGCGCAATCTTGCCGCCGCGAGGGATAGGGGACAGGAGCTTGTGACGCTGTGCTCGGCGTGTCATCACGTTTTAAAGCGTGTAAATGACGACATGAAGAATGTCGAGGACATAAGGACGCGCGCCAACAATTATATGCAGCTTGATAAGCCTTATGAGGGTGAAACGAATGTGCTTCATTTCCTGGAGGTGCTTCGTGACCGCGTAGGCTTTGACGAGCTGAAGAAAAGGGTGGTAAATCCTCTTAAAGGCAGAAAGATAGGCGCGTATTACGGCTGTCTGCTGTTAAGACCGGGAAAGCTCATGGCATTTGACGATCCGGAAAATCCGACAATAATAGAGGATTTTATAAGAGCTATAGGCGCGGAGCCTGTTGTCTATCCGTACCGCAACGAGTGCTGCGGCGGTTACATATCGTTAAAGGAAAGGGAACGCGCAAAGGAGCTTTGCGCCCAGATTACCGACAGCGCGAAGGGCTTCGGCGCGGAGCTGCTCATAACCGCCTGCCCGCTCTGTATGTATAACCTTAACAAGAGCACAGGGGCAAAGCTTCCCGTATACTATTTTACGGAGCTTCTTGCTGAGGCGCTTGGAGTAAAGGAGGCTGCGGATAATGAATAAAAAGGATTTAACGGCGGAGCAGATCCGCGAAATAAGCGGAGTAAATCCGTACAAGTGCATGAAGTGCGGCAAGTGCTCGGCAACATGCCCCAGCTTTGACGCGATGGATATAAAGCCGCATCAGTTTGTGTCGTATGTGCTGAATAACGATATTGACGCGCTTGTAAATTCAAAATCGCTGTGGCATTGTCTTTCCTGCTTTGCGTGTGTACAGCGCTGTCCGCGCGACGTAAAGCCAGGCAAGCTTATAGACGCGGCAAGACAGATAGTAATAAGACAGCAGGGCGGAGATTATTTAACGCCCGATGAGATACCAGAGCTTCTGGACGAGGATATTCCGCAGCAGCTTCTGGTAAGCGCGTTCAGACGCTACAGGAGGTGAATTAAATGTTTGAAAAACATTTAATAGCTATGTTCGCTTGCGAACAAATAGCGTAGGAGGTGAATTAAGTGCAGAGAATAGGAGTTTTTGTCTGCCACTGCGGAAGTAATATCGCGGCGACTGTAGACGTTAAAAAGGTAGCTGAAATGGCTCTTATGGAGCCGGGAGTTGTTCATGCCGAGGACTATCAGTATATGTGCTCCGAGGCGGGACAGGCGAAGATCGCTCAGGCAATCGAAGAAAAGGGACTTACGGGAATAGTAGTCTGCTCATGCTCACCGAGAATGCACGAGGCGACTTTTAGAACCTGCGCAGAGCGCGCCGGTATAAATCCGTACATGGTCGAGATCGCAAACATACGCGAGCACTGCTCATGGATACATAAGGATATTGAGGAAGCGACAAAGAAGGCAGTAATACTTATGAGGGCGGCGGTTGCAAAGGTTAACCTTAACGCGCCGTTAAAGCCGGGCGAGAGCAGAGTTACAAAGAGAGCGCTTGTAATAGGCGGCGGTATTGCCGGAATACAGACCGCGCTTGACATAGCGGACGCGGGTTATCCGGTTGATATTGTCGAGAAAACACCGTCAATAGGCGGCAGGATGTCGCAGCTTGACAAGACCTTCCCGACGCTTGACTGCTCGGCTTGTATTCTTACGCCGAAAATGGTTGAGGCAGCGGCGCATGAAAATATCAATATATACACCTACAGCGAGGTTGAAAAGGTAACCGGCTTTGTGGGTGATTTCACGGTTGATATACGCAAGAAGGCAAGAAGCGTTGACATGGATAAGTGCACAGGCTGCGGCGCCTGTCAGGAAAAGTGTCCGTCAAAGAAAACACCGAGCGAGTTCAACCGCGGACTTAACAACAGAACCGCGATTTATACGCCGTTCGCGCAGGCTATCCCGAATGTTCCGGTAATCGACCGCGAGGCGTGTATAAAGTTTAAGACAGGAAAGTGCGGACTTTGCTCAACGGTATGCGCGGCGGGCGCGATAGATTACACTCAGAAGGACGAGATAATCACGGAGAAGTACGGCGCGATCGTGGTTGCGACAGGCTTTGACGTTATAAAGCTTGACAAATATGACGAATACGCGTATTCGCAGAGCGAGGACGTAATAACCTCGCTTGAGCTGGAGCGTATCATGAACGCCGCAGGTCCTACAAAGGGACATCTTGAAAGACTTTCCGACGGCAAGGCGCCTAAGAATATCGTATTTGTTCAGTGTGTCGGAAGCCGCTGCTCGGATGACCGCGGCAAGAGCTACTGCTCAAAGATATGCTGTATGTATACCGCAAAGCACGCGATGCTCATAAGAGATAAGTACCCGGATGTAAACGTAACGGTATTCTATATAGACGTCAGAACTCCGGGCAAGAACTTTGACGAGTTCTACAGACGCGCCGTTGAGGAATACGGAGTAAATTATATAAAGGGACAGGTCGGCAAGGTCTGCCCGGAGCCGGACGGAAGCCTTACGGTATACGGCTCTGACTTAATAGATAACAAGCAGCTGATGATAAGCGCGGATATGGTAGTCCTTGCGGCAGCCATTGAGCCTTCATCATCGGTAAGAAAAATAGCGACAATGCTTACTGCAAGCATTGATACAAACAACTTCCTGACAGAAGCGCATCCGAAGCTTCGCCCTGTAGAATCGCCTACAGCCGGAGTATTTCTTTCGGGCGTATGTCAGGGACCTAAGGATATTCCGGAAACGGTATCACAGGCAGGCGCTGCGGCGGTCAAGGCGATAGGACTGCTTGCAAAGGATAAGCTTATGACTAACCCATGTACGGCAAAGTCTGACGAGCTGCTGTGCAACGGCTGTTCACAGTGCGCAAACGTTTGTCCTTACGGCGCGATTTCATATGAGGAGAAGCAGGTAAATGACCACGGAATACGCGAAACACGCCGTGTTGCGGTCGTAAACAACGCGCTCTGCCAGGGCTGCGGCGCTTGTACCGTTACATGTCCGTCGGGCGCGATGGATCTTCAGGGCTTCTCAAACAGACAGCTTACAGCGGAGGTGGACGCGATATGCCGATAAATGAAAAAGAGGAATTCAGACCTAAAATTGTTGCATTCTGCTGTAACTGGTGCAGCTATGCCGGAGCGGATCTGGCGGGCAGCAGCCGTCTTGGCTATCCGGCTGACGTAAAGATAATCCGCGTACCATGCTCATGCCGTGTAAATCCGATGTTTATTTTAAGAGCCTTTGAAAAGGGCGCTGACGGCGTGATAATGTGCGGCTGCCATCCCGGCGACTGTCACTACAGCACAGGCAACTATTATGCGAGAAGAAGAATGACGCTTCTGTTCTCAATGCTTGACTTTATAGGCGTTGAGCACGGAAGAACAAGAGTTGAATGGGTTTCGGCTGCGGAGGGCGTAAAGTTCTCGCAGACGATGAACGAGTTCGTTGAGAAAATCCGCTCACTCGGCAAAAACGTAAGATTGGGGGATCTGAGATGCAGGAACTGATAAACCGCGCAAAGGAGCTTTTATCCGACGGCACGGTTGCGCGCGTTCTCGGCTGGAGAAGGGGCGACCTGCCGTACAATCCCGAGCCGGCATATTTTAATGATGAGGAGAGCCTTTCGGAGCTTGTATACAACGGCTTCTGCGGAGCTAACCTCAGCAAATATATGATAGAGGCTTCAAAGCTTGAGGGGAAAACGCTTGTTTTCTTAAAGCCGTGCGACAGCTACAGCTTTAAGCAGCTTATAAAGGAGCACAGAGTTGACAGGGACAAGGCGTATATTATAGGCGTCGGCTGCAAGGGCAAGCTGAGCATAGACAAAATTAATTCTCTCGGAATTAAGAATGTCCTTGATGTTAAGGGCGCGGAGCTTAGCGATGCCTGCGACACTCTCACAATGGAAACGCTCACGGGTGAGAAAACCTGCGCGTATAAGGACGCTATGCTTGAACGCTGCCATGTATGCAAGGGCAAGGAGCACGTTATATATGACGAGCTTATCGGCGATTCTGCCGATACCGTTGACGCGGACCGCTTTGCCGAGGTTGAAAGAATTGAGGCAATGTCACCGGAGGAGAAATTCGCCTTCTTCCAAGGCGAGCTTTCAAAGTGCATACGCTGCAACGCGTGCAGGAACGTCTGTCCGGCATGCTCATGCCGCAAGTGCGTATTTGACAGCACAAAGTTTGACAGCGCGCAGAAGGCAAATGTTGATTCCTTCGAGGAAAAGATGTTCCACATCATACGCGCGTTTCATGTTGCGGGACGCTGTACCGACTGCGGCGAGTGCAGCAGAGTATGTCCGCAGGGCATTCCGCTTCACCTGTTTAACCGCAAGTTCATTAAGGATATAAATACCCTCTACGGCGATTACACGGCGGGTGCCGGAGATGAGGAAAGAACACCGCTTACGAGCTTCACGTTCGAGGACGCGGAGCCGGGTTCAATATGAGGAGGTGCCGCAGTTATGTACAAAACAGCAAAAGCAAGCCTCCCGCAGCTGTATAAGGCGATCGCCGGGGAAAATGCGCTGTATCTTCCGATAAAAAGAGCGGGGCAGACAAACTTTGCGCCGTGGACAGAGGGCGCGGAGGTCGATATCCAAACGCTTAAAACCGTTAAATCGGCAAAGGACGCGTTTTTCCCGCAGAGCGAAACGCTTTATACCTGTATAAGAGACGGAAAGAAAATCAGAATAGAGCCGGAGGAGCTTATAAACGAGAGCTTTGTGGTATTCGGCATGAGGGGCTGCGACGTTCACGGTGTGGAGGTACTTGACAGGGTATTCTTAGCCGAGCCTGTAGATACCTTTTACGCGGCACGCAGAGAGCACGGCACAATAGTTGCGCTTGCCTGCAATGAGCCGGAGCTGAGCTGCTTCTGCAAGGTGTTCGGAACGGACTGCTCCGAGCCGGAGGGAGCCGATGTCGTTACATGGCTTGTCGGTGATGAGCTGTTCTGGAAGCCGGTAACCGAAAAGGGCGAAAGACTTACGGAGCAGGTCAAAGAGCTTCTTGAGGAAGCGGACGATGCAGCTGTTAATGATAAAAAGGCTGAAATAAAGAGCATAGTCGAAAAAATCCCGAATATGCGCCTCTCGCTTGAGGGCTGGGGCAGAGATGATAAGCTTGAACGCTTTAACTCACCCATATGGGAGGATCTATACAAGCCTTGTCTTGCGTGCGGAACCTGTACCTTTGTATGTCCGACCTGTCAGTGCTATGATATAAAGGACTATGACACGGGTCACGGAGTAAAGCGTTACCGCTGCTGGGATTCATGTATGTATTCCGACTTCACAATGATGGCGCACGGCAACAACAGAACAAGCCAGATGCAGCGCTTCAGACAGAGATTTATGCACAAGCTTGTATATTATCCGACAAATAACGACGGAATGTTCTCCTGCACGGGCTGCGGACGATGTGTTGATAAGTGTCCGTCATCGCTTAACATAGTTAAGGTTATAAAGGCGTTTGAAAAGGAGGGTAAATGATATGAGTGAATGTAATTGCCATAAGAATTATGCGCTCGATACCCTTATTCCGAAGGTAGGCGTTATAACAAAGATCACCCGGGAAACACCGGATGTAAAGACCTTCTGCGTAACCGCTCCCGAGGGCGGCAAGCTGTTTGAGCATATGCCGGGACAGTGCGCGATGCTCTGTGTTCCGGGCATAAGCGAGGGAATGTTCTCGATAACCTCGTCACCGACAAACAAGGAATTTCAGGAATTTAGTATAAAGAAGTGCGGTGACCTTACAAGCTATCTCCACGATTTGCAGGAGGGCGACGAGATAACCGTAAGAGGGCCCTACGGCAACCACTTCCCGGTTGAGGATAAACTGAAAGGGAAAAATCTTCTGTTTATCGCGGGAGGTATCGGACTTGCGCCGCTCCGTTCGGTAATAAATTATGTGCTTGACAACCGCGCCGATTACGGTAAGGTGGATATACTCTACGGCTCACGCTCGGCAGACGACCTTGTAAAGCTTGAGGAAATCCGGGAGGTATGGAGCAAGGCAGAGGATGTTAATGTGTACCTCACGATCGATCGCGAGCAGGAGGGCTGGGACGGTCATGTGGGCTTTGTTCCTGCATATCTTAGCGAAATCGGCTTTGATACGGACAGAGTTGCTCTCGTGTGCGGACCTCCGATAATGATTAAATTTGTATTGCAGGGGCTGAAGGATTTAGGCTTTACAGACGAGCAGGTATACACAACGCTGGAGCTGCGTATGAAGTGCGGAATAGGCAAATGCGGCCGCTGCAATATCGGCTCAAAGTATGTCTGCAAGGACGGACCGGTATTCCGCTTTGACCAGATAGACGAGCTGCCGGACGAGTATTAAGTAGGAGGAATCAACATGGAAAACATGGTTAACGTATATTTTTTCGGTAAGCGCTACAGTGTGCCGGACAGCCTGACAATTATGACTGCCATGGAGTATGCCGGATACACCTTAAAGCGCGGCTGCGGCTGCCGTCACGGCTTCTGCGGCGCGTGCGCTACCATATACAGAATAAAGGGACAGAATGAGCTTAAAACCTGTCTTGCGTGTCAGACACAGGTGCAGGAGGGAATGTATGTTGCAAGCATTCCGTTCTTCCCGACAGACAAGAGAACATATGACATAGAGGACTTAAAGCCGAATCAGCAGGTTATGATGGAGCTTTATCCCGAAATATACAGCTGTATAGGCTGCAACGCCTGTACAAAGGCATGTACACAGGGACTGAGTGTTATGCAGTACATAGCGTACGCGCAGCGCGGCGACTTTGAGAAGTGCGCGGAGCTGTCGTTTGACTGCGTGGGCTGCGGTTGCTGCTCGGTGCGCTGTCCGGCGGGGATCTCGCATCCGATGGTAGGACTTCTCGCAAGACGTCTTACAGGAAAGTACATAGCGCCCGAATCAAAGCATCTTACAGAGCGCGTTGCTGAGATCAACCGCGGCGAGTATGACGGTCTTATAGAGCAGATCATGCAGAAGCCGATAACAGAAATGCAGGAACTGTATAACAATAGAGAAATCGAGAAATAAAGGAGGGATGATATAAATGTTTACACCGGAAATGATGGAATCCATCAAAAAGGTCGAGGCTACGCGTGACGCGCGTATGGGCACAGAGCCGCGCAGAATGACTGCGGAGGAAAAGGACGAGCTTTTAAAGGCATATCATCCTGACTACAGAACAGAGGCTTTTGATGAAATAAAGATAGGCCCGAACAAGGGAGAGAAGGCTCCGCAGGAGCTTGCAAACCTTCTCCATTCAAACAGCCGTCTGTTGGGCGTTGATATTGATCTTAATAAGATAGATTATGACACGGACGTTCTCATAATCGGCGGCGGCGGCGCGGGCGCGTCGGCGGCTATCGAGGCAAACGAGGCGGGCGCTGATGTTATGATAGTGACAAAGCTCCGTATAGGCGACGCGAACACAATGATGGCAGAGGGAGGTATTCAGGCGGCGGACAAGCCGAATGATTCACCGGTACAGCATTATCTTGACGCGTTCGGCGGCGGACACTTTGCCGCAAGACCTGAGCTTTTAAAGAGACTTGTAATGGAGGCGCCGGATGCTATAAAGTGGCTCAACGAGCTTGGCGTAATGTTTGACAAGAATGATGATGGCGACATGGTAACAACTCACGGCGGCGGAACCTCAAGAAAGAGAATGCACGCGTGCAAGGACTATTCGGGCGCGGAAATCATGAGAACGCTCCGTGACGAGGTAATAAACAGAAAGATACCTGTAATTGAGTTCACATCGGCGGTTGAGCTTATAAAGGACGAAAACGGTCGCGTTGCGGGCGCGGTTCTTCTGAACATGGAAACGGGCGACTACATGGTTGCGCGCGCAAAGACGGTAATAATTGCGACAGGCGGCGCGGGAAGAATGCACTATCAGAACTTCCCGACCTCAAACCATTACGGCGCGACGGCGGACGGACTTGTGCTTGGCTACAGAGCGGGCGCTCCGCTGCTCTATCAGGACACGATACAGTATCATCCGACAGGCGTTGCATATCCCTCGCAGATATTCGGCGCGCTTGTAACGGAAAAGGTACGCTCACTCGGCGCAATGCTTGTCAATGTTGACGGTGAGGCGTTCATGCATCCGCTTGAAACAAGAGATGTTTCGGCCGCGTCTATCATAAGAGAATGCACAGACCGCGGCAAGGGCGTTACAACACCGCTTGGCTCAGGCGTATGGCTTGACACACCTATGATTGAGAGAATCGGCGGCGAGGGAACAATAGAAAAGAGAATACCGGCAATGCTGAGAATGTATCTCAACTATGATATAGACATGAGAAAGGTTCCTATTCTCGTATATCCGACGCTTCACTATCAGAACGGCGGTCTTGAAATCGGCGGCGACGGCTTCACAAAGGCTATAGACAATCTTCTCGTAGCCGGCGAGGCGGTGGGCGGAATCCACGGACGCAACCGTCTTATGGGCAACTCGCTCCTTGATATTATAGTATTCGGACGCAACGCGGGCAAGGCTGCGGCTGCAAGGTCAAAGGAAGTCGAGCTTGGCGCGCTCACGTTAAAGCATATTGAGGATTATGCCGGAGAGCTTCAGGCTGCGGGCATAGATACAGGCGATGTATCACCGCTGCTGCTGCCGAAGTACGCAAGACACGAAAGATAAATATAAAGCGGAAATATATGCTTTTCACTAAGTTTTCTATAGTCAATGCAATGAAGAAAACTTAGTGAAAAGAGGCATTCAGCGCATGCATTAAGTACTATTAAAATACGAAGTACTTAATGCATGCTATATAGAATGATTTTTAAAAGGATATACTGCTTAAATGCGGTGTATCTTTTTTTGAAGAAAAAAGTTGATTTCCGGCATAATATATACTATAATGCAGAATAAAGTGTTATAAAATAATTATATTATATAAATTCGATCTCATATGACGCAGAAAAACTCTCACCCGGTTCAAGCTTAGACGCATATTCACGGTCAAATAAATCACCGCTAAAATCTGCCTTATCAGCTCTGCCGTACCATGGCTCAATGCAGATAAACGGAGCATCCTTGCCGGCAGGTGACCAAAGACCGAAAAGAGGCGCTGTAAATTTTACTGTTACATATGGCTTCTTATCCGAACCGCAGAGAGAAACCGCATTTGCCTGACTGTTTTCGATGATCAGAGCGTCAAGATCAAACATTCCTTTAACAATCGGGGCATACCCTTCGGTTGTTTTTAGACTGTAGGATTTATCTGCAACAAGCAGACCGTTTTCATTTACAAGACGGTAAACAATATCATTATCTGTGTCAAACTTAAAATAATTCTGTCCGTTCATGAGATTAAAGGCCGGGTGCGCTCCTATTGAAAAGCTCATAGCCTTATTATCCGTATTTGAAACTGTCCATTTAACCTTAACGGTCGAGCCGCTTATTGTATATTTAATATTAAGCCGGAACTTAAACGGGTATTTTGCAAGTGTTTCATCATTTGATATAAGAACATATTCGACTGAATTTTCAGTGTGTCCAACCGGCTCAAAATCACAGTCGCGCGCAAAACCGTGCTGACTCATGGGAAAGTCCTTGCCGTTAAGTTTAAATTTCTTTCCGTTCATGCTGCCGACAAACGGGAAAAGCACAGGGGAAGTCCTGCCCCAATATTTTGCGTCGCCGCACCACATATATTCTCTGCCGTTCTTTATAACGGATTTCAGCTCTGCGCCGTGGTCGGCAATTGATATTTTTATTATTCCATTATTAAGCTCCATATCAGATTCCTTTCTCTGCAAAGAAAGGCGAAGCTATAAAAGCAGCTCCGCCGTCTGTTATTATTAAAATTAATCCTTGATTCCGTTCTTTGCCTTCATCATAGCGCGAACCTTGAGCGGCAGACCAAAGAGATTTATAAAGCCTTCGCTGTCCTTGTGGCTGTAAAGCTCATGACTGTCTCCGAAGGATGCGATATCCTCATTGTAGAGTGAATACGGTGACTTAGCGCCTGCCGGTGTACACTGACCCTTGTAGAGCTTAAGTCTTACAGTACCCGTAACTGTCTTTTCCATTTCATCAAACATAGCCGACATTGCTTCACGGAGCGGTGTAAACCACTTACCGTCGTAAACAAGCTCTGAGAACTTGATTGCGCTCTGACGCTTGAATGCCTGTGTATCACGGTCAAGACAGAGATACTCAAGCTCTTGAATAGCTGCATAGAGGATCGTGCCGCCCGGTGTTTCGTATACGCCGCGTGACTTCATGCCGACAAGTCTGTCCTCAACGATATCGGCAATACCTACGCCGTGCTTGCCGCCGAGAGCATTAAGCTTTTCAAGGAGCTGACGCGGAGCAAGCTTTTCGCCGTTAACCGAAACAGGCTCGCCTGCCTCAAAGCCGATTTCGACATATTCAGCCTCATCAGGCGCCTGCTCAGGCGATACGCCAAGCTTTAACAGGCTGTCATACTTCGGCTCATTCCACGGATCCTCAAGGTCAACACCCTCATGGCTGATGTGCCAGATGTTTCTGTCTCTTGAATAGAGATCCTTCTTTGTAACAGGACACTCAATGCCGTTCTTTTCGGCATAGTCAACAGCGTCCTCACGCGATTTGATGTCCCATATTCTCCACGGAGCGATAATCTTAAGAGACGGATCAAGAGCCTTGATTGTAAGCTCGAAACGAACCTGGTCATTACCCTTGCCTGTAGCGCCGTGACAGATAGCGACAGCTCCCTCCTTGTGAGCAATGTCAACAAGAGTTTTTGCTATAATCGGACGCGCGTGTGATGTACCGAGAAGGTACTTGCCCTCATAAACAGCTCCTGACTTCAAAGTCGGGAATATATAGTCCTTAACGTAATCGTCGCGGAGGTCAGCTATGTAGCACTTTAAAGCGCCTGTTCTCTTTGCTCTTTCTTCAAGACCTTCTGTCTCCTTGCCCTGACCAACATCGCCGCATACGCAGACAACATCATAATTATAATTTTCCTTTAACCAGTGGATGATAATCGAAGTATCAAGTCCGCCTGAATATGCTAATACAACCTTATCCTTAGCCAAGATAATTCATTCCTTTCAATAAAACGGATTTAAACTTGCAATCCGTTGTGATTTAATGTATAATGGTATTATACATTATTTTTCCGAAATATGCAATAGTAAAATTGGTATAAATATGAGTGAATATTTATACAAAATTAATGAATATTATACAACAAAAGGGTGAATAAAGTGATAATAATAGGAGTAGACCCGGGCTATGCGATAGTCGGTATCGGGGTACTGGAGTACAAGGGAAACAAGTTCAGACCGTTGGAATACGGCGCGATAACGACACCTGCGGGTATGTCTACGGTGGACAGGCTGAAAAAGATTTATGACGAAATGACGCTGCTTATTAATAAGTACAATCCCGATGCTGTTGCGATTGAGGAGCTGTTTTTCAATTCAAACCAGAAAACCGCGATAAACGTCGCTCAGGCAAGGGGAGTAATACTTGTGGCGGTAAGGAATAAAAACGTTCCCATATATGAGTATACACCGTTACAGGTAAAGCAGAGTGTAACCGGCTACGGCAGAGCGGACAAGAAGCAGATTCAGAACATGGTAAAGCTGCTTCTGAACCTCAATGTAATTCCGAAGCCGGATGATGCTGCGGACGGTCTCGCGCTCGCGATATGCCACGCACATTCAAATAAAATGAACAATATGTTTGACCTTAACGGAGTGCGCTAAATTTTCGTAAATTTTTTCGAAAAAAATGAAAAAAAAGCTTGACAAACAGGAATAATCGTGGTATTATATTTCTTGTGTTCGGGAGAACATAAGAGATATGCGTGATTAGCTCAGTTGGTAGAGCACCTGACTCTTAATCAGGGTGTCCAGGGTTCGAACCCCTGATCGCGTACCAGCAAATCCGGAATACCTCGCATGAGGTGTTCCGGGTTGAAGCTCTTTTAAAACAAAATATATGCGTGATTAGCTCAGTTGGTAGAGCACCTGACTCTTAATCAGGGTGTCCAGGGTTCGAACCCCTGATCGCGTACCAAAAGTATTAAAAGGCGAACTCTGATAGTCCTCAGGATTATCAGAGTTTTTCTTTTTGTTCATATATTTCTGTATTTCCTCATAGTCAATACATTTTTCGCCGTCCTTGTAGTTATATGTAATTAGCATTTTGTCATCATAAACATATATTGAATTTACAAAGGTATCAATCAACTGTTGCTTTTGTATATCGCTTTTTCTGTCAATCAGCTTGAATTTACATATCCAATAAACCTGTAATTTTCGCCTTGTCGAGTGTTGTCAGATATTGCTTACACAACTTTTTTCACAGACCCGGGTACATGGTTTCAATACAATTATGTAAAGGATATTATCATATAAGCAATTAATCTACAGTTTCATGCAATCTTATGATTTTGAATAAATTCTTTTAAGCATGATGGAAATGCAGCATATTGACTTAATTCACTTAGGCGATTTCCAGTCAAATTAATCGTTACGCTTGTTTGCTTCTTATCAAAAAATTTTCCTTCTGCATTGAGTTGTTTCAAAATATTTAATAAGATTACCATAAAATCAAGTTGATTTTTTCCTCGAAATAAATTTGGATAATCTCCTAAAGTTTTAATTGTGTCTATAGCGTCAGCTAACTCTTCATCATTTACACTCAACTTGGTTTTTAATTGATTTATAAATTCGTTATATTTAGAGCCTTTTTTTACTCTATCAAGTTTAACTGAAATCATTTGACGTGTTTTTATATTTTTCAAATTCACTTTCCCATTTCCAGGTTCTTTCTGTTTCCTAAGTAATATCAAGGCATTAAATTCAATCATTTCATTGTTAAACTGTTCATAAAGTTTTTCAAAAGTATTCAAACATTTTGCATAATCGTTATCTAGCCTACTCAAAGAAAATTCAGATTCCAATATACTACCAAATGTTTGAGAGTTCACATAAAAATTTTCAATTGAGTAACATGGGGTTATATATAAGTCTTCATCTTTATCTTCTGGAATATCATCCATATCTTTATCAATAAAAAACATCTTTTTCGCATTATTATAAATTGGTTCCGATTTTATTTTTCTCCAAATTTTTATTGTTTCTCTTTTGTTACCTGTTTTTATGGGTATTATATTGTCCCCAATAATTGATTTTATTCTTTGGTTATAATATTTTCCATCTTCTCCCTCGTAAAAACAAAACACATGACTATTAAATTTATTATGATTATCAATAAAATTAATAAAAGCCACATTTGATGATACTCTAGCTGTTCGCATTTCATCCAAAAGCGAAGTAGAACTTTTATCTTCAGTATTCACTTTTAATTCCCCCTAATTAATTAGTTATACAATTTCTCATTTCTTGTGCATCCATATCAAATTCATTTTCGAAAATAAAAGGTGAATGAGTAACAGTTAAAAGAAGTTTGCAATTTCCTGATCTCATAATATCTGGAAGCAACATTTTTTGCCATTTCATTGATAACGAAAGTTCAGGTTCATCAATTACCAAAATACTATCCTTATCATTTTCCAAATATAGTTTTGAAAACAAAGAAACAATCTGTTTTTCGCCTGATGACAATTGCATAAGCTTGATGTTATTTAATTTGTTATTAAGTAGTTTAATATCTAATTTCAAGTCACTTTGATTATATACAAATTGTTTTCCGTTTAGATATTTGTTGCAAGTATAAACAAAATTTTGAATTTTATCATCATAAACTTTTTGCTTATTGTAATTATCTATAAGTTTTATTATTAAATCAAGCAAATATGAATATTCTCTTTTATATATATCACCGTTATCTAATAAAGAAATTATCTTATTTCTATCATCTTCTGCTATTTCATTTCCTAATCTATCAAGAGTTATTTTTAACATATCTTTATTTATTGAGATATCAGACAAAACATTGCTGTTAATCTTGTTTCTGGAAGCATATTGTTTTAATAAAACCCCTGTCATCTTATTAAAACTCTCTCTTGAATTTTCACGAATCAAATTTAATATATTTCCAATCGACTTTTCTACGTCAGCCATACCAAACCTAATCAGCATATCTGATTCTTGAACTCGTTCTCCCTTATTTATAAGCTTTGAGAAATCATTTTCAATGCGTCTATATGTTGTGAAATATAAAATTTTTTGGGTTATATACTCATCTAATGCTTCATTTAATTCAATTACTTTTTTGTAATTACCTTTCTTTATCTCTCCATCAGAATTAAATCTTCCTATTTTTAGATATTCCATTATCTGACGTCTAGCTATATCCATAGGAATACCATCCACGCGTGATAGCTTTAAAGTAGCAAACTCTAATTCTTCACTATCAATACCATTGATAGTATATAATCCCATGGTAGCTTCATTAAGAATAAGCTTAATCAAATCTTCATCATACCATCTACGTCTAGGCATTTTTCGTTTATTATAATCGTTAATATCAAATACGCTAAGAACAAATTCTCTACGCTCTTCTGTGAATTTTATATGGATTGATGAGAAATCAATTTCAGCAAGTTTGTCATATTTCTTTTTTAATACATAATAAACACAATTTAAGATTGTTGTTTTTCCTAGACCATTCTCTCCAATATATATATTAACTTCTTTATCAAAATGCAACTCAACATTAGCATACCCAAATAATTTTTTTATTTTTATATATTCAAGCTTTGTTGAATTCAAATTATTCACCACCGATTCGTCATCATCATAAAAATAGTAAAACATATTAATCCTCCTAATAGTATATTTCAATATTAATTTATTAATACAAATATTTGCGATGTTCAACACAATTTCTTATAGTTACAGAAAAATTAATGATAAAACATTATATTAAAATATTATATCATTAATGTAACAGGTAATCAATTCGCATACATAACAAACTTCACATCAAATTCTATAACAAATGCATAAAAAGGGTTTGAGACTATCCCAAAAACAAAATCAAATTTATACGAGCATGGCTACTTGCCGTCTACTTGTTATACCGCACAATTAACTAATTCCCCCTTTACTTTCTGAAAATTACTATCCAAATCATCTGCACCGTTTAATACAATTTGTTTGCATAGCAAAAACTTTTCCCACTCATCGTGTTTTGCTTTGCTTCTCATATTAACATCTCCATTATCATAATGTTTAGCCCATTCAATAAATTGTTCATGTTGCTCATACATGTCACCGCCAAAATCTATTCTTGAACCAAATTCATTATGCTCGCGCTTTCGTAATCTCGCAATCCTTATATCAGTATCAGCTATTAATCTGACGGCAAGTGTGAACAGCGGAATTAACTCATCGCCCCAATCAACAAGAGAACCACTGATAACAACATTATCAGATTTTTCAATGTCTTTCATCATTAGAGAAATTCGCTTCACTCTGTCACGCTTTATTTGATATTTAGGATTTGTAGGCATCCAAAAATAGTCGTCTGTGTCAATAAATTTATAACCCAACTCATCACTTATTTTTCTTCCTAATGTTGATGTGCCTGATCCGGACGCTCCATAGATATGTATAATATTTTTCATTTTAACCTTAATTGTACAATTTCTTCTATTTCATCAATATGACGCATAAAGCTATCTGCCACTCTGTCAACAAATTCATCTGTTTTAAGTAGTTCCAAATACTCCTCATACGGCAGCCATTTATAGTCAACAGTTTCACCCTCCTGCAAGGTAATTTTTTCGTTTCCATCAACAATCGCAACGAAACATTTATATATTGGCGGATGCTTGACTTCCGTATATGCAAGCTTTAGCTGTGATTCTGTTACAGCAATTCCTGTTTCCTCTTTCAATTCTCGGATAGCGCCTTGTATCGGCGTTTCTCCCTTTAAAATTGAACCACCAGTGTTTTCCCATTTTAAAGGATATGTTTTGTTAGCCGCGCGCTGTGTTATCAAAACCCTGCCGTCATGGGAGAAAACATATATCTCAACAACAATATGATATACGTCTGTTGGTACAGGCTCGTCTCGGAACAAGTCATATCCTAATTTATTATCATCCTTGTCATATGCATCCCATATCTCTCTACTCATATTTTTCTCCAATCTATTAATCACATGGATATTTCGACAAATCCAGTATGTTTTCCCTTGTAGTATCATTTACAATTACATTGATATTTTTATCATAGCAATACATCATCTGCCGGCAGTTCCCACAGGGCGGAAGAATTTTCTTATGCTCGCCTCCAAGCACCGCAACAATAGTATCAAATTCACGCTCTCCTGCCGTCACAGCCGCACCTATAGCAATAAATTCTGCGCACGAACCATGACTTACTGAGTCGCAATTAGCATCCAAATATATTTTGCCGCTTTTTGTACGCACAGCTGCACCTACCGTATGCCAGTAATTTACGCTGTCATAATTTTTTCGTATAATATCAGTAGCCATCTGTATCAATTCACGATCTTTCTATATTAACTTCATTTGAATACCTCCAAAATTTTATTCATAAGGACATCCATTTTTAGTATACTATCTAAAACAATCTCACTATTTAACAATTCTATATCACATTTGTCATAATGCCCTACAATTTCATCAATATTTTTAAAATACTGATTAGGCAGAGGATTTTTCAATCTTTCACGCCACCGTTCAAGCCATATATCATCATTGCTGCAATCACAGAAAAATTGGTAAATCGTACTATCCTTAAAATCAATTTTATTTAAAAATACTTTAAATGACGGCGTATGCTGCAGGGCAATATCAACTATCACATCAGAATTATTATCAATGCAAGTTTGTATCTGCCGTGCGAGGATATCATAGCTTGCGCTGTTCAAAACAGATATATCCTTTTCGTATTTTGATAACTCATCGAATATATTATCCTTACGCAAAACGGGAATATTGAGTTTTTTGCTTAATATATTTGTCAATGTGGTTTTACCTGTTGCGGACTTGCCGCGGAATATATATATGTTCATCAGTTTACCTCTCTATTTATAACCTCAATCCGTATTCCCAATGCGCCATATTTTTGTTCTTTATCTTTGGAATAAATCATTTCTGTTTCATCAAGCATTCTTCTCATGGTATAGCCTTCGCACCCAAATTCAGAAAAATTGAACGCGGAATATAATTGGTAAAAGGTTTTAAATCTATATAGTGCTTTAACTTTTGTTATTATAGTTTCATTTTCGTTATCTACAAGCTGAAACACAATAATATCATTTTCTTTTAACATCTGCCGCTTTTCATCATTGCAACGAATTTCTATTGTTTTTTCTCCGCTCTTGATTTTATCAAATGGTATTTGATTGAGCTTCATATAATGTATTGTAAATACATCATTTATGTCCCAATCTGGAAATTTTACGCTTTCCATTACACTTTCTCCGTATCATATTCATAAAATTTACGCTTCGTTATATGCTAAGTAGTACAATAATTATATCATATTTTATAAAATAGTGCAATTATTTTCTGAAAAGCCATAAAAATGCTTGTATTAATTATATTGTTATGATAAAATTAAAGCAAAATCAAATGAAAGGCTACACTGTGCATCGTGAGAGTACAATAGCGGGATAAGGGATTTATAAATGCATATAAATAATTTCTGGAATTATATAAACAGTACGATATATCATAGAGGACTTAACTATTACAGGCAGGGGCGGGTGCGTTCTATACAGGCAATGGCAGCTATAGGAAGCCTTGCCGTTGAGGTTAAGGGAAGTAAAACCTATACGGTTACGCTCAGTCTGGACGCGGACGGAAACGTTACAGAAATTGACTGTAACTGTCCTTATGACAGGGGCGCTTACTGCAAGCATATGGCCGCGGCGCTGCTTGCGGTGAGGGATAATAAGGATCAGCTGATGGGAACCAGCTCTCGTGAGGTGGGGTATCTATTGCAATACTACAGCAGCAATGCTGCCGGTGAGGCCCTGAATAATGTATCTGATGAACGGGTTCGTATTGTGCCGGAGCTGGAATACGACGAATATAATAATTTGTCGTTTATTCTTAAGATAGGAAAAGAGCACGGAAGATCGTATATTGTAAAAAATATAGACAATTTGTATTCAAATTTTGCAAACCGCGCAACCGAGCGCTACGGAAAGGAGCTTACCTTTCATCATGACTGGGATGCGGTTGATGAAAAGAGCCGCAGAGTGGTCAATCTTGCGATGAATATATATAAGACCTCCGGCTATGGGTATGAGTATAGCTTTTATGACAAAAAAAGAACTCATGAGTTAAATAAACGGTGGATAGATGATTTTTTTGAATTGTATTGTGATGAGTATATCAGCTTTTCGGGTGAGCGGTATTATATTAAATCTGAAAATCCGGAGCTTCACCTTAACATTGCGGTAAACAGCAGCGGAAGATATTATATAGAGCTTGACAAAGAGTTCGTATACTGCGGCAGCGGCAGACATGCGTATTTTTTCAGTAACAGACAAAAACAGTTTTATATATGCGACGTTAAGTATACAAGAATGGTATGCGGATTGTGCGAGGCGTTCAGGAGCAAGAAACAAATATGTATTTCAAACGCGGATATGCCCGCATTCTACAACGCGGTGATAAAGCCGCTGATACCGTATATTGACATAGAAGGACTTGATCTGGTTGAGCAGTACGCGCCGCCGGAGCTTGAAACGAGACTGTATGTGGATGCGCCCGATAAGGATATGATAACCGCGCGTCTTGAATTTGTGTATGACGGGAAAAGCTATGCCGCATTTTATAAAAAGAGCGAGAACCCGTTCTGCGACTACAGCGGAGAAACGGCAGCCGAGCAGACGGTTCAGCAGTATTTTGACTACAGACATTATCTGACAGAGCCGCTGGTTATAGAGGGTGATGAGAGGATATATCGGTTTATGACGGAAGGTCTGGACAGGCTTTCGGAGCTGATGGATATCTATGCAAGCGAGAAGTTCAAGAGGATAAATGTAAGACCTCCGGCGCATCCGGTTGTGGGCGTGAGGGCGGAAAGCAATCTGCTTGCGCTTGATGTCACCGCCCAAGGGTATACGATAGAGGAGCTTGTTGAGGGTCTGAAGTCGTACCGTATGGGAAAAAAGTACCACAGGTTAAAAGACGGTTCATTTATGACGGTCGATAACGGACTGCGGGAGCTTGCGGAGCTGGCGGAAAATCTCAACATCACCGACAAGGCGCTTCTCAAGGAGAATATCAGGCTTCCGCAGTACAGAATGCTGTATCTTAACGGTATACAGAATGATGCTGACGGAATGCGGATTGCAAGAAACAGTGAGTTTAAACGGCTTATAAAGCAGTATAATTCTCTCATGGACGAAGCTCAGAGCTGGGAGCTTCCGGCGGAGGTTGAGCCGGTTATGAGAGAATATCAGAAATACGGCTTTATATGGATGAAAACGATTGCAGCATACGGCTTCGGCGGAATACTGGCGGATGACATGGGTCTGGGAAAAACATTACAAGCTATTTCGCTTATGCTTGATATGAAGGCGGCAAATAAAGGACACGGCAGGTTTCTTGTCGTATGCCCCTCATCGCTTGCGCTGAACTGGGAAAGCGAAATCCGCAAATTTGCTCCGTCGCTGAGCGCTGTTACTATAGCAGGCACAGTGTCTGAGCGGAATGAATATATTAATATGATAGACGAATACGATGTGGTGATAACCTCATATCAGACTTTGATTCGTGATATATCGAAATATGAAAACATGAGCTTTGATCTGCATTTTATTGACGAGGCGCAGTACATAAAAAATCACGGCACGCAGATGGCAAAGGCGGTAAAGGGGGTAAAATCAAAAGTGCGCTTTGCGCTGACGGGAACGCCTGTTGAAAACAGTCTTGCCGAGCTTTGGAGTATATTTGATTTTATCATGCCGGGGTATCTTCATGCGTACACATATTTTAAAAAGACCTATGAGACCCCGATTGTAAAACGGCATGATAACAACACGGTGCGGGCGCTTCAGAAGCTGACCTCGCCCTTTATTCTGAGACGTTTGAAAAAAGAGGTTCTTACCGAGCTTCCGGATAAGACCGAAACGGTTATGAAGGCAAAAATGGAGCCGGAGCAGAGCAAAATATATTCGGCGCATGTAATTGAAACCAAACAGTTGTTAGGCTCCTCAAGCGGCAGCGGAGAGGATAAGCTTAGGATACTTGCAATGCTTACAAGACTGCGTCAGCTATGCTGTGATCCTTCGCTGGTATATGAGAATTATACCGGTACAAGTGCGAAGCTTGAAATGTGCATGGAGCTTATTGAAAGCTGCATGAATGCCGGACATAAGATACTGCTGTTCTCGCAGTTCACATCAATGCTTGATATAATAGCAAAAAATCTGAGCGAGCGGGGTATAAGCTATTACACTCTTACGGGAAAAACAAAGCCGAAGGAAAGACTGAGAATGGTTAACAGCTTTAATTCGGATGATACAAAGCTGTTTCTTATTTCGCTTAAAGCGGGAGGAACGGGACTGAATCTTACAGGGGCGGATATAGTTATCCATTATGATCCGTGGTGGAATGTCTCGGCGGAAAACCAGGCATCGGATCGTGTATACAGAATAGGACAGAAAAGAAACGTTCAGATATATAAGCTGATTGCGGAGAAAACTATTGAGGAGAGAATTATCGAGATGCAGCAGCGCAAGGAGGCGTTATCCGATATAGCGCTCAACGGTGAGGGTGATATTATGAAGATGTCGGCTGACGATATTATGAGTATTCTTGAATAGTGTTTAAAAGGGGCGGTTTGACTGCCCCTTTATGCGGCACTCAGTCGTTGTAATGCTTCAGCGCAAATATTATTCCTATTGCTCTTTGCTGTTCATTTTTACTTAAATCTTTGAAAATGGACAAAAGCTCTATTTCTTCAAATTTCAGCTCATTTCTTGCAAACTGATCAACAGGTGTCTTTATATCAGTGTTTTCAATTATATAATCTACAGAAACATTAAATATTTTTGACATCTGTTTCAGGGTTTCAATGCTTGGCTGATGTATTCCGCTCTCGTATGCGCTTATCATTTTTTGCGATACGTTTAAAAGCATTCCTAAGCCGGTTTGATTTAAATGCTTCTCTTTCCTTAATTCAGATATTCTTTTCATAACTTAAACCTCATAAAATACTCATTTTAAGAATAATTATATTCGTTTTTCTTGACTTTATGAGAAGTATATGGTATAATACTACTCGTAAAACGTATATATGTAATTTTCATAAGAGGATATAACATTAATATAGACCTAATAAGAACTTTTGTCAAAGGGCATATGAAAGGATTGCAAGAACCGCTTAAAGCACAGGCTTGGGGCGGTTTTTGTTTTGCAGTTATCTCAGTTTAAGCTGAGAATATCTGGCATAACAAGCCGATATCATCATATAGTTATAAAACGCAGAGTAAATAATATATAAAAAAATAAAAAAAATTGCAAAAAGGTATTGACAAAACAGGAAAATGTGATATACTAAGGATATCAAAACATACTAATCCGATAGGAAATGAATAAATGACACAGAAAGAGGTAATTCAAATGGCAAATAGAGAATGGAGATTTGAAACAAAGCAGCTGCACGTAGGACAGGAAAAGGCGGATCCGGTTACGGACGCAAGAGCAGTTCCGATTTACGCGACAACATCATATGTATTCCATGATTCACAGCATGCGGCAGACCGCTTCGGACTTCGTGACGCGGGTAATATCTACGGAAGACTTACAAACCCCACAGAGGATGTATTTGAGCAGAGAATGGCAGCTCTTGAAGGCGGTGTTGCGGCGCTTGCGGTAGCATCGGGCGCTGCGGCGCTTGCATATACCTTCCAGGCGCTTGCTCAGCAGGGTGAGAACATCGTAGCTGCAAAGACGATCTACGGCGGTACATATAACTATCTTGAGCACACATTCCCGGGCTTCGGCGTAACAACAAAGTTCGTTGACCCGGAGGATGGCATAGACGTATTTGAGAAGGCAATAGACGATAAGACGAAGGCAATCTTTATCGAGTCACTCGGCAACCCCAACTCAAATATAATTGATATTGAGGCGGTTGCGGAAATCGCGCATAAGCACGGCATCCCGCTTGTAATTGACTCAACCTTTGCCACACCGTATCTTTTAAGACCGATCGAGCACGGCGCGGATATCGTTGTACATTCAGCGACAAAGTTCATCGGCGGTCACGGAACGGCAATTGGCGGCGTAATCGTTGACGGCGGCACGTTTGACTGGAAGGCGTCGGGCAGATATCCGTGGATTTCAGAGCCGAACCCGTCATATCACGGTGTATCCTTTGCGGAGGCGGCAGGACCTGCGGCGTTCGTTACATACATAAGAGCAATTCTTCTCCGTGACACAGGCGCAACTCTTTCACCGTTCCATGCGTTCATCTTCCTTCAGGGACTTGAAACGCTCTCACTCAGAGTTGAGCGTCATGTTGAAAATTCACTCAGGATTGTTGAGTATCTCAGTAAGCATCCGCAGGTAGAGGCGGTTCACCATCCGTCGCTTGAGAATGATCCGAGTCATGAGCTTTACAAGAAGTATTTCCCGAACGGAGCAGGCTCAATCTTCACTTTTGAGATTAAGGGAGATCAGGCAAAGGCGCAGAAGTTTATTGATAATCTTGAAATCTTCTCACTTCTTGCAAATGTTGCGGATGTTAAGTCGCTTGTAATTCACCCGGCAACAACAACACATTCACAGTGCAGTGAGCAGGAGCTTCTTGAGCAGGGTATAAAGCCCAACACAATAAGACTTTCAATAGGCATTGAAAATGTGAATGACCTTATCGCCGCGCTTGACGACGCATTCGCGGCAGTGGAAAAAGATTAAAATTTGTTTGTATAGAAAGAAGGCTTTTTAAATGGCAAGGATTTATTCAAGAATAACAGATCTCATAGGAAAAACCCCGCTTCTTGAGCTTGTAAACTATGAAAAGGCAAACGGACTTGAAGCGACGCTGCTCGGCAAGCTGGAATATTTCAATCCGGCAGGCTCGGTCAAGGACAGAATCGCGAAGGCAATGGTTGACGAGGCAGAGGCGCAGGGACTTCTGAAGCCGGGCTCGGTAATCATTGAGCCGACATCGGGCAATACCGGTATCGGTCTGGCATC
The DNA here is from genome assembly GCA_051877395.1 of Candidatus Ornithomonoglobus sp. Taxonomy (GTDB): domain Bacteria; phylum Bacillota; class Clostridia; order UBA1381; family UBA1381; genus Ornithomonoglobus. The sequence goes on along the minus strand of JBJEIV010000326.1, from coordinate 11,852 downwards.
GGTTGCGGCTGCAAGAGGTTACAGAATAATCATAACAATGCCTGAGACAATGAGTATTGAGAGAAGAAATCTTCTCAAGGCATACGGCGCGGAGCTTGTTCTCACAGACGGCGCAAAGGGGATGAAGGGAGCGATCGCAAAGGCGGACGCATTGGCGCAGGAGATTCCCAACAGCTTTATCCCCAGCCAGTTCACAAACCCGGCAAACCCGGCATACCACAGAGAAACAACAGGACCGGAAATCTGGGCAGATACGGACGGTAAGGTGGACATATTTGTAGCAGGCGTAGGTACTGGCGGTACAATTTCAGGTGTAGGTGAATATCTCAAGTCACAGAATCCTGATGTCAAGGTTGTAGCGGTAGAGCCGGCGGGTTCACCGGTACTTTCGGAGGGCAAGCCGGGACCGCATAAGATCCAGGGTATAGGCGCGGGCTTTATTCCCGATACACTCAATACTGAAATCTATGATGAGATCATAAAGGTCGAGAATGAGGACGCATTCGCGACCGGCAGAGCAATCGCTCGTAACGAGGGTGTTCTTGTGGGTATTTCATCAGGCGCCGCAGTATGGGCAGCTACAGAGCTTGCAAAGAGACCGGAGAACAAAGGGAAGGTTATAGTTGCGCTTCTCCCAGATACAGGCGAAAGATATCTTTCAACACCGATGTTCCAGGATTAAATACGGAAAACTGAATATATGGGCGGTTGTCAAGGGTGATGACCGCTCTTAATATTGTAAAATTTGCCTATCAAAAAACATATATAAAGATTTTTTTTAAACAATTCTACAAAACTTATTGAAATTTGTTGAAAAAATATTTTAAGAGTGCTACAATATATAAGCATGGGAGATAAGGAACAAAGGAATATGGAGGAAAAATATCATGTCAAAATTTATCGCATTATTATGCGCTGCCGCAATGACAATAAGCGCAGGCGCATCACTCGCATTTGCTGCAGATGAAGCAACAGCAGAGCCGGCAGAGACAGCCGCTGCGGAGACAGCTGCCGCAACAGAAGAAGCAACAGCGGCTCCTGAGGCAACAGAGACTGCAACGGAAGAAGCAACAGCAGCTCCTGAGGCAACAGAGGCAGCAACGGAAGAAGCAACAGCAGCTCCCGATGCAACAGAGGCAGCAACGGAAGAAGCAACAGCAGCTCCTGAGGCAACGGAGACTGCGACAGAGGAAGCAACAGCTGCTCCTACAGAGGCTCCGGCTGTAAATCCGTTTGAGGATTGTCAGGATGTATGGTTCACAGACGCTGTTACATATGTATATAACAACGGTCTTATAAAGGGCTATGACGAAGTAACCTTTGGTCCGCAGGACAATGTAACAAGAGATCAGCTCGCTGTTATTCTTTACAGACTTAACTCAACAGAGGAAGTTGTAACAGAGGGCGAGAACTGGGCGGCAGGCGCCGAGGCATGGGTATCTGAAACAGGTATCATGGACGAGTTCCTTGCTGAGGATTTCGGCGGTTCGGAGAACCTTACAAGAGAGCAGATCATTTCAACGATGTATAAGGCATATAAGCTCAGCAATGAAGCCGCTGACACATCAGCTCAGGAGCTTAGCGCGTTTGCAGACAGCGAGTCAATCACAGATTATGCTGTAGAGGCTGTAAAGTGGGCTGTAGCATCGGGAATCGTTGAGGGTAATGACGATATGGAAATCAACCCTGCCGACAACGTGACAAGAGCTGAGACATCAGCTATTCTTCAGAGATACCTCACAAAGCTTACATTCGCTGACACAGCAGAGGAGCCTGCTGTAACAGAGGAGCCGGAGACTACAGAGGAACCGGCAGCTGAAGCAACAGAAGAGCCGGAGGCAACTGAGAAACCGGCAGCTGAGGCAACAGAAGAGCCTGAAGAGGAAGAAGCAACAGAGGAGCCTGTGGAAGAGGTTGCTGAATAATTCTTAAAAGAATGAGGTTATATAAAACGGATAAAATCGCTTTTTCTGCTGATTTTATCCGTTTTTTATTATAATTTTCAAACATACGGCTTGCTTATTGTGTAAATATATGGTATGATATTGTAAAATTACGGCTTGCATATTCAGAAGGAGAGTAAAATGAAGCGTTTACCCGATTTAATTACATTAAGCAGAATTGCGGCATCACTTGCTTTAATACCGATGCAGACTTTTTCCTGGGCATTTCTTACGGTTTATACCTACTGCGGTATTTCCGATGTGCTTGACGGAGCTTTGGCGAGAAGAACAAATTCCGAAAGCGAAACGGGAGCAAGACTGGACAGCGCGGCGGATATAATTTTTTTCTCAGTTATGATACTTAAAATATTCCCCGTGATGTATCATACACTACCGCACGGAATTTGGTATATAGTCGGAATTATCGTGATAATGAGGCTGGTTTCATTTGCCGTTGCTGCGGTGAAATACCGCTGCTTCGCATCGCTGCATACTTATTTGAATAAGCTGACGGGATTTTTTGTTTTCACGGTTCCGTATATAATATTTCTTCCGTTTGCCCAAGCAGCCTGTTTTATAATAGGTATTATTGCCGCGCTTTCCGCGGCGGAGGAGCTGTTGATTCATGTTTGCTCCGATACATACGATGCCGGAAGAAAGACTTTATTTGCGAGGACAAGAAAAGCATATATATGCTTTTGACTAAGTTTTCTATAGTCAATGCAATGAAGAAAACTTAGTCAAAAGAGGTCTTAACCGCTTGCATTAAGTACTATTAAAATACAGGGTACTTAATGCAAGCTATATAGATAAGCGAGATTATGGATTTTGGAGGTATGGAAATGTTCAGAGAAATGAGAAGGTTTAAGCAGGCAGTTTCAGAGGACGAGTGTATACAAATACTTAAAACCGAAAAAAGAGGTGTTTTATCCGTACTTGGCGACAACGGATATCCGTACGGTATCCCAATGGATTTTTATTATGATGAGAAAGACAGAAGAATATATTTTCACTGCGCCAAGGAGGGGCATAAAATTGATGCGATAAGGAATTGCGATAAAGTATGCTTCACCACATGGAACACAGGATTTCAAAAGGACGGAGATTGGGCATGGAATGTAACAAGCGTAGTCGCAATGGGACGCGCGGAGCTTGTGAGCGACAGAGCTTTAACTAATGAGAAGGTACGACTGCTGGCATTAAAATATTATCCCACAGAGGACGGGGTAAATGAAGAAATGAAAAAGGATGCGCACAGAGTACAGATGATTGCACTGACCATAGAGCATTTAACCGGCAAGCTTGTAAATGAAAAGTAAGCTTATAAATGCCTTTGCATAATGCGGGGCATTTCTTGTGGGAAATTTCAATATGATATTGTTTTATTCAGTTTTTTCTGTTATAATATTATTGAAATTTTCTTGCAGGGAGGAATTGAGCTTATGGAAAGAGAGTTAATATATGAAAACGCTTTGGCGCGCGAGGAGGATGTTAAGGACTTTGTTATGGAGGGCAGCGCGAGCGTTTACTTTGAAAACGGTAAGATGAGAATGAAGAATAATCTGTCGGCGGAGTTGGGGCAGAAGTCAAATTTTGTGTTCTGGTGTCCCGAGGATTTCCCGTCGGAGGTTGAAATAGAGTGGAAATTCCGCCCGATTGAGGAGCCGGGACTGTGCATATTATTCTTCTCGGCAAAGGGAAAAAACGGCGAGGATATTTTTGACCCGTCGCTTACACCGCGTGACGGACAGTATGCGCTGTATCACAGCGGCGATATAAACGCGTATCACGTTTCATATTTCAGAAGAAAGTGGGAGGAGGAAAGAGGCTTTCACACCTGCAATCTGAGAAAGAGCTGCGGCTTTCATCTCGTATGTCAGGGCGCGGACCCGATCCCGGATTGTGAGGACGCAAAGGAATATTATGAGCTGAAGCTCACAAAGTACAACGGAAAAATAGATTTTTCGGTTGACGGTCTCACAGTATTTTCATGGCAGGATGACGGAAAGGAATACGGCGCGGTTCTCGGCGGCGGCAAGATAGGCTTCCGTCAGATGGCGCCGCTTATCGGTGAGTATTCCGATCTGAAGGTATATAAATTATCATAGACGAGGAACAGTAAATTTGAAAAAGGTATTAAAAATATTAGAATTTGATAAGATTCTGGATCGGATGCAGGGTTATACCCAATCCGAGCCGGTTAAAAAGAGAATATACAGGCTTGAACCTTACACAACGGTAAAAGAGGCAATGGCGGCGCAGAAGGAAACGACCGAGGCAATGTCAACACTTTTAAAGCTCGGAGCGCCGCCGGTCAATATGTCCGTTGCGGATGTACGCGGTTCGATAAAGCGCGCGGAGCAGGGCGGAGTTCTTGCAATCCGCGAGCTTATTGAAATTTCAAGGGTGCTTTATGCTGCAAGAAGGCTCAAGTCATATCTTGAGGAGGCGGCGGAGGAATGCAGTGTGCTCCATGATATGGGGCAGCAGCTTCTTACCGCGAAGGCTCTTGAGGATAAGATAAACGGAGCGGTAATTTCCGAGGAGGAGCTTGCCGATGATGCGTCGCCGGAGCTGTCAACGATACGGCGCAAGATGAAAAATCTCAACGGCAAGATCAAGGACACGCTAAACGGAATGATCCACAGCGCGCACTATAAAAAATATTTGCAGGACCCGATCGTAACAATGCGGTCGGACAGATATGTGATCCCCGTGCGCGCCGAATACAAAAGCGAGGTGCCGGGTATTGTTCATGACACCTCGGCGACCGGACAGACCATGTTCATAGAGCCTATGAGCGTTGTGAACTCAAATAATGAAATCCGTGATCTGCGCAATAAGGAGCAGCAGGAGATAGAGCGTATTTTGGCGGAGCTTTCCGCGGCTGCCGCGGAGAACTCGCATGAGATATTTGTCGATTACCGCACAATAGCGGAGCTTGATTTTATATTTGTAAAGGGAAAGCTTTCCCTTGACATGGACGCAACGGAGCCGCGTCTTAACGGAAAAGGAATAATTAATTTCAAGCGCGCGCGCCATCCGCTGATCGACAAGGACAAGGTTGTCGCAAATGACATAACCTTTGGCAAGGAAATAGATTCGCTTATCGTAACAGGACCTAACACCGGCGGCAAAACGGTAACGCTTAAAACCGTGGGACTGCTTTCTGTCATGGCGGCGGCGGGACTGCATATAACGGCTAGGGAAAACAGCGACGCGGCGGTGTTCTCGAAGATATATGCGGATATAGGCGATGAGCAGTCGATTGAGCAGAGCCTTTCAACCTTCTCATCGCACATGGTAAATATCGTAAAGATACTGAAAAACGTGGACAACAACACGCTCGCATTGTTTGACGAGCTTGGCGCGGGAACCGACCCGACAGAGGGCGCGGCGCTTGCGATAGCAATCATAGAGCATCTGCGGCTTATGGGGGTAAAGACGCTGGCGACAACACATTACAGTGAATTAAAGCTTTTTGCCCTGACAACAGACGGTGTTGAAAATGCCTCCTGCGAGTTTGACGTAAAGACCTTACAGCCGACCTACAGGCTGTTGATCGGGGTGCCGGGAAAATCAAACGCGTTTGCAATTTCAAGACGGCTGGGACTTGATCAGAGGGTCATAGACCGCGCAGGCGATATTCTTTCTGATGAGGATATCCGCTTTGAGGACGTTGTAACCGACCTTGAACAGGCAAGGGCGGAGGCGCGCCGTGACGCCGATGAAAACGCGAGAATGAAGAGAGAGCTTAAGGAGCTTAGAAAGCAGGTCGAGGCGGACAGGATAAAGCTCAAGGAGAACAAGGCAAGGATCCTTGAGGAGGCGCACAGAGAGGCTAAAATCATTGTTATGGACGCCAAGAGCGAGGCAAACGAAATCATCCGCGACCTTGAGAGAATGCGGCAGAAGGGCATTAAAGCGGGCGGAAATCTTGACGATAAGACGAGCGAGGCAAGGGAAAAGCTCAAAAAGCGCGAGGACAGCATAGACGATAAGATGAAGCGGGTTTCAAAGCCTAAGCAGACCTATGTCGAGCCGCCTAAAAACCTCAGACCGGGCGAGCTTGTAAAGATACTTGACCTTGACCAGGAGGCAACGATTATAAAGCCGCCGGACAAGAGCGGAAAGGCGAGAGTTCAGGCGGGAATTATCAAAATGGATGTCCATGTGTCAAATCTCCGCCGCATAGATAACGATAAGCAGAAACAGAAGGAAATGACGGAGAAATTCGTTCCTACGCGCTCCTTTGAGTCAAAGACAAAAACGGTATCAACAGAGGTTGACGTGCGCGGTCAGTACCCCGAGGAGGCGTGGATGAATGTCGAAAAATTCCTTGACGACTGCTATCTTGCCGGAATTTCACCGGTGAGAATTGTGCACGGAAAGGGAACGGGCGTGCTTAAAAAGCATGTGAGAGAAATGCTCAGAAAGCACAGATATGTCAAGTCATGGAGACCGGGCGCGTTCGGCGAGGGTGACGACGGAGTAACTGTGGCAGAATTAAAGTAAAAGGTGGAAGCTATGGCAAAGAAAAAGCCTGTAATAACAAACGCAATGCGTCTTTTGCGGACAAAAAAGATAGAATTTGAGGAAATCGAATATGAGGCTGAAGAGGTCGGTGAGGATTTCGGTGAAAAAATTGCCGCCCTCACAGGACTTGCGCCGGAGATGTCCTTTAAAACGCTTGTGGCGCGCGGCGACAAAAAAGGAATTATGGTCGCGTGCGTTCCGGTAAGCTGCGAGGTGGATATGAAAAAGCTCGCAAAGGCGGCAGGGGACAAGAAGGTTGAGATGATACACGTCAAAGAGCTTTTGGGGCTTACGGGATATATCCGCGGCGGAGTTTCGCCGATAGGGATGAAAAAACAGTATCCGACCTTTGTAAACGCGTCGGCAGAGAAGCTTGAAAAGGTTGCCGTCAGCGGCGGAACCTGCGGAGTTACGCTGATAATGACGCCGCAGGACTTAAAGAAAGCGACAAGCTGCATATTTGCAGATATTACTAAATAAGGAGAGAAAACAATATGGATATTTTTATGCCGGCAGATATATTGCTGCCAAAGAATCAGGATTTTACAAAGTGGAGCGTGGTTGCCTGCGATCAGTATTCCTCGGAGCCGGAATACTGGAAGCGCGCCGCGGAGCTTGTGGGCGATGCGCCGTCAACTCTCAATATCATTTTCCCGGAGGCATATCTCAATGACGGAAATGATGATGAGAGGATAAAGAAGATAAACGAGACAATGGAAAAATACCTCAAAGACGGTATCTTTGAGGAATATCACGACAGCCTTATATACGTTGAGCGTACACAGCCGAACGGAAAGGTGCGCCACGGTATAGTCGGCAAAATTGACCTTGAATATTATGATTTTTCAAAGGGCTCACAGTCGGCGGTAAGAGCGACTGAGGGCACAATAATTTCAAGAATACCGCCGAGACAGAAGATAAGAAAGAACGCTCCGCTGGAGCTTCCCCATATACTCATGCTTGTCGATGACAGGGAAAAGACCATAGTGGAGCCTGTAACGGCAAAGGCTTCTGAGCTACAGGTTGTTTATGATTTTGACCTTATGCAGGGAGGCGGACACATAAAGGGAAGGCTGCTTGACGAGACATCAAAGGAGGCAGTAATAAACGGACTTCACGCGCTTGAGGACAGAGATGCTTTTGATGAAAAGTATGGTGTAAAGGGCAGGGATGTTCTTGTGATTGCGGTAGGCGACGGAAATCATTCGCTTGCGACGGCAAAGACCTGCTGGGAGGAAATAAAGAAAACCTTATCGGCGGAGGAGCAGAGAAATCATCCCGCGCGGTTCGCTCTGGTTGAGCTTATGAATCTTCATGACGAGGCGCTTGAGTTTGAGCCTATACACAGAGTTGTATTTGACGTTGACCCAGAGAAGGTGGAGCTTGCACTGTATTCATATTATCCGCAGATATCCGAAACGGATAACGGCGGACAGAAAATAGTAATAACATGTCAGGGTAAGGAAAAGGCCGTCTACATAACGGACGCGCCCTCAAATCTTGCCATAGGAACCTTGCAGAAATTCCTGGATGAGTATCTTGTGACAAGCGGCGGCGAAATAGATTATATCCACGGCGCGGACGTTGTAAGAAATCTCACCGAAAAGCCTGATACAATAGGCTTTATTGTGGACGGTATGGAGAAAAACGACCTTTTCACAACCGTAATAAAGGACGGCTCGCTTCCGAGAAAGACCTTCTCAATGGGTGAAGCGGCTGACAAGAGATTTTATCTTGAAGCAAAGAGAATAAGATAATTATATGAAAACAGCGGTATTTCAGACTGAAATTATATTTGAAAACAAAGAGGAAAATCTGAAAAGAGCGTTGGAGCTTATTAAAACGGCAGCGGAAAAAGGCGCCGAAATATGCTTTTTTCCCGAAATGAGCTTTACCGGGTTTTCAATGAATATCGGGTTCATGGGAGAAAGCGACGGCTTTACGATAGAATGTATGAAGCGCGCCGCGGCGGAAAATAATATCGCAATAGGCTTTGGCTATGTAAGGCTGAATAAGGGCAAGGGAGAAAATCATTATGCTGTCGCGGACAAAAACGGTAATATTGTAAGCGATTATGTAAAAATACATTCCTTTGCCATAGGCGGAGAGCGGGAGGACTTTGAAAGCGGAAACGCACTTCCGACAACCGTTTCAATAGCGGGGCATAAAATTTCGACCTTTATATGCTACGATCTGCGATTCCCCGAAATTTTCAGAGCTGTGACCGATACCTCTACCGTAATGACGACAGCGGCAAACTGGCCTGCTTCAAGGCGTGAGCACTGGATAACGCTGCTGAAGGCGCGGGCAATTGAAAATCAGGCTTATATAATAGGCATCAACTGCTGCGGAGAGCAGGACGGACTGTCATACAGCGGCGACAGTATGATAATTGATCCTTTGGGCAATGTTGTTGCGCAGGCGGTGCCTTATAAGGAGAGTATGCTTATAGCAGATATTCCGGCAGATGTTGAGAAAAAGAGAGCGGAGTTTCCTGTTCTTATGAGCAGAAAAAAGGAATTGTACAGGGAGCTTGCAGCGCTTTAACAGAAAAACAGTATAAGAACTGAAAAGCGGTCTTATACTGTTTTTATTATGTATTATTTTTTCTGTAATTTCTGGGTGAGATGCCTGTAACCTTTTTAAAGGCGCTTCCGAAATAGTTGCTGTCATTGAAGCCTGTGTCCATTGCGATCTGTGTTATTGAAAGATTGGTATCAAGCAGCATTTCGCATGCCTTCTGAACCCGTACTCTTGTAAGGTATTCGCGGAAGCCGAGCCCGGCGCAGGTTTTGAATTTTGAAGAAAACCAGCTTGGGCTGAGGTGCATATAAGCCGCGGTATCCGTAAGCGTTATGGGATTGCTGTAATTGTCAATTATATATTGTGTGACCTGACTTATGAAGTCGGCACTCTTATGATGCATACCGAAATTTTCAGACATGGAATCAAGCTTCATTCTCAGAATATATATAAAAAGCTCAGCGGTGTAAAGCTCGACAAGAACAGGTGAATATTTGCCGCAAAGCCTGTACTCACTTTCCGCTTTATGAAGAATGCCTTCAACAAAGCCCACATTCTGCTCTGTTAGCTTCAATACAGAAGTGTCGAAAAGCTTCAGAATATCTTCAACAGCTTCAGCATTAAAATGTGAAGTGAGAAATTCATCTGTAAAGTAAATTGAAAAGCGTTCATATTCCGGACATTCTTCAAATTCGGTTTTATGCGAAGTATTTTTATTCGTAAAAATAAAGCTGTGCGCCGCGGCGGAAAATACTTTACTGCCTATGGTGTATTTTCGGTTTCCCTTAAAAAGATATGTTATTTCGTACTGCGCATGGCTGTGGAACTTGTTAACAGTAAAGTGTGGGTCGTGCTTAACATGGGATATGATAATATTCTTATTCATAGTTTTCTCCGTTTTTCTGAAAATCATATATATTATATCATACATCTAATAAAAAATAAATTCTACAGATTACTATTTGTAAAAACAGTAAAATTTCATTTGTTTTACAGATGTTTTTTATTGTCTGCGCTCTTGCATAAAGGTTACAGTAATGGTATAATGAAAACAGATAAAAAAATAACGGAAAGGAAAATAATTTTATGAGTAATCCAATAATAAAGGGATTTTATGCCGATCCCGATATAGCGTGCTTTGACGGGAAATTTTATATTTATCCCACAACAGACGGCGGTGAGAACTGGAATTCCACGTCCTTTAAGGTATTTTCATCGGATAATCTTACAGACTGGAAGGACGAGGGAGTTATCCTTGACCTTGCGGATGTCCCGTGGACAGGCGGACAGCGCGCATGGGCGCCGGCAATAGACAGAAGGAATGGCAAATACTATTTTTACTACAGCGGAAACAACAATATCGGCGCGGCGGTGTCGGACAGTCCGACCGGAAAATTTATTGATATAGGCAGACCGCTGGTTGCAGACGGAGCTTATCCGGGAGTAGCGATAGACCCGGATGTGTTCACCGATGAGGACGGAGCGTCATATCTGTACTGGGGCAATGGGCATATGTATGCGGCAAAGCTCAGCGAGGATATGACAAGCTTTGACGGCGAGCCTGTAGACATAACTCCGCCGGACTTCCGTGAAGGCTCCTGCGTATTCAAAAGAAACGGTATTTATTATTATACATGGTGTATGGACGATACGCGCTCGCCGGACTATCATGTGAGATACGGCAAGGGCACGTCACCCATGCAGAAGCCGGAGGGCAACACGGTTATTCTGTCGCGCCGAAATGCGGAGGACAGCCGTATAAAATGCACGGGACACCACACTGTTCTGAATATTCCGGGAACCGATGAATGGTACATAGCTTATCACCGCTTTAATATTGAAAAATACGGTGATGTCGAGGATTACAGCACAGAGGCGGGCAATCACCGCGAGCTTTGCATTGACAGACTGGAATTTGACAAAAACGGCGATATTATTGCCGTTAAGCCCACATTGGAGGGCATAACCCCTGTGAAGGTGAGATAAGGACAGGAAAATCGGAATTTGAGAGGGATATAAGATGCTTGGAATATATTTATCCGGGACAGGAAACACAAAACACTGTATTGAAAAATTAACAAGCTTGTTGGATAATTCCGCAAAGTCTATACCTTTGGAATCTACCAATGTTATTGAAGAAATAAAAAAGAACAGCGCCATAATACTCGGCTATCCGACACAGTATTCAAATGCGCCTTATATGGTCAGAGATTTCATAAACAGAAATAAAATGCTGTGGAATGGCAAAAAAATATTATGTGTTGCTACAATGGGAGCTTTCAGCGGAGACGGTGCGGGCTGTACCGCAAGGCTGCTCAAAAAGTACGGCGCAACTATTCTGGGCGGACTTCATATAAAAATGCCGGATTCCGTCTGTGACAGCAAGCTTCTGAAAAAGACGATTGAACAAAACAAAGAAATTGTTATTCAAGCCGATAAAAAGATAGAATTTGCCGCACAGCAGATAAAGCAGGATAAATATCCCAAAGACGGCATAACGTTGATTTCTCATATTATTGGACTTTTGGGGCAAAGACTTTGGTTTTACGGAAAAACAACGGGATATACGGATAAGCTGAAAATCAGCAAAAATTGTATCGGTTGTGAGTTATGTGTTTCTTTATGCCCTATGAAAAATATTTCTGTTCAGAATGGCAAGGCAGTTGCAGATAAGAAATGTACTATGTGTTATCGCTGTATTAGTCATTGTCCTCAAAAAGCAATCACACTTTTAGGCAGTGAAGTAAAAGAACAATGCCGGTATGAAAAATATTGTTAAAAAAATTATTGTTTAGGGCGTAAGCTTGTCCCCCTCCGGGAGGGGGAACGCCGCGAAGCGGCAAGGGGGAG